>NZ_SZXN01000087.1:0-28625 GCF_005281195.1 Citrobacter sp. wls613 | reverse complement strand
GCGGGTTCGAGTCCCGTCCGTTCCGCCACTTATTGAAAGCCCTGAGTTAACGCTCAGGGCTTTTTCTTTTGCTGTCATTCAATTATTGCTAAATCTGCAAAAATCCTCTGCGTTATACGCTCTTTTTATCTACACGTTAGAAGGCCATACTCCTCCGACTAACGAAGACTGTGATTAAAAAGAGGAAATTTATGACTATCCCTGCATTCGGTTTAGGTACTTTTCGCCTGAAAGACGACGTCGTTATCGCTTCTGTTAAAACAGCTCTGGAACTGGGCTATCGGGCCGTCGACACCGCACAAATCTATGATAACGAAGCCGCGGTTGGTCAGGCGATTGCTGAAAGTGGTGTGCCGCGCAGTGAGCTGTATATCACCACCAAGATTTGGATTGAGAATCTCAGCGAAGAAAAACTGATCCCGAGCCTGAAAGAGAGTTTGAAGAAACTGCGTACCAATTACGTTGACCTGACGCTGATCCATTGGCCTTCACCAAACGATGCGGTTTCTGTTGAAGAATTTATGCATGCATTACTGGAAGCTAAAGCACAGGGCCTGACTCGCGAAATTGGTATCTCTAACTTTACCATTCCGCTAATGGAAAGAGCCATTGCTGCAGTGGGCGTAGAGAACATCGCGACCAACCAGATTGAGCTGTCCCCGTATCTGCAAAGCCGTCAGGTGGTTGACTGGGCCAAAGCGCACGGTATTCACATCACGTCTTACATGACGCTGGCATACGGTAAGGCACTGAAAGATGAAGTCATTGCCGGTATTGCCGCGAAACATAATGCGACACCGGCTCAGGTGATTCTGGCATGGGCGATGGGTGAGGGATACTCGGTGATCCCTTCTTCGACCAAGCGAGAAAACCTGGCCAGTAACCTGCTGGCGCTGGATCTGCGTCTGGATGCTGAAGACAACGCGGCGATCGCGGTGCTGGACTGCAACGATCGTCTGGTTAGCCCGGAAGGTCTGGCACCCGAGTGGGACTAATGACCTGACCCTGCGACCCCCTGTGCCCTTTAACCCTCTTTCACAGCTCCTGCGGGAGCTGTTCTTATATGTTCACTCAAAAAGTCGATAAATGCCCGAATGCGAGTACTTACTGCCCGATCGCTGTAGTAAACAGCGCTGAACGGCATCTCTACTGGCAGGCGTTTATCCGCCAACAATTCGACCAGTTCACCTCGTGCGATCTCCTTATCAATCATATAATCTGAAAGACAGGCAATACCGTTTCCGCTCAGACAAAGTTGTTTTAGCGTTTCGCCGCTGTTAGAAGATAGTCCGCATTCAGCCTCATGAAGCTGCCCATCGCTGCATGCAATCGGCCAGGTATTGAGTGAAACCGGTTCAGAAAAACCGAGACACAGGTGCTGCTTAAGCGCTTCGACGCTCTCTGGAACACCAAATTTCGCAATATAGTCAGGCGAAGCAATAATCTTACGATAGCTGGTAAACAATGGACGTGCGCGTAGGCTCGAGTCAGTCAGCGTGCCTGCACGTATAGCTACATCCACTTTTCGTTCAATAAGATTGATGAACGTTTCTGAAGAGACCAGCGACAGCGTCATCTCAGGATAGCGTTCGCGGAAGGGCTTGATGAGCGGAATCAGGAAATGCAGCATAACCGGCGTAGCGGCGTCAATGCGCAGCAAGCCACGCGGCGTATTGCGAGACTCCATAATTTCCGTCTCTGCGGCGGCCATTTCCTGCAAGATTAGCTGTACGCGCCTGAAGTAACGTTCACCTTCCTCGGTCAGGCTTAGCTGCCGGGTGGTCCGATTGAGCAAGCTGACGCCCAGTTTCATCTCCAGTTTTTTTACGGCCCGACTGACGGCAGAATTGGCCTGTCCCAACTGCTCTGCGGCGCGGCTAAAGCTACCGCTTTCCACAACAGCCACAAAAATCGCCAGTTCTTCTGAGGTTGCTTTCATTTTTGCACCTGAAGCAAAATTATATTGAGATTTTGAATATTTTTGTTATTAAAACATCCCGGCATACTGCATGTCATCTGATTACTGATGATATGGAGTTTATTTATGCCACTCGCTTTATTCGCACTGACTATAAGTGCCTTCGCCATTGGCACGACCGAATTTGTGATTGTCGGCCTGGTACCGACTATTGCTGAACAACTGGCCATCTCTTTGCCTTCTGCGGGGATGCTGGTTTCAATTTATGCGCTGGGGGTGGCGATTGGCGCACCAGTGCTGACCGCTCTGACAGGGAGCCTGCCGCGTAAACAGCTGCTGGTTGCGCTGATGGTGCTGTTTACTGCCGGTAATTTGCTGGCTTGGCAGGCTCCGGGCTATATGACCTTAATTGTCGCCCGTCTGTTGACCGGTCTTGCACACGGCGTGTTCTTCTCGATTGGTTCAACCATTGCAACAAGTCTGGTGCCTAAAGAGAAAGCGGCTTCGGCTATCGCCATTATGTTTGGCGGTTTAACGGTGGCCCTGGTGACGGGCGTCCCGCTGGGCACATTTATCGGTCAGCATTTTGGTTGGCGTGAAACCTTCCTCGCAGTCTCAATGCTGGGCGTCATTGCGCTAATTAGCAGCCAGTTGCTGATCCCGGCGAATATTCCAGGTCGGGCTGCCGCCAGCATCCGCGATCAGGTGAAAGTCTTAACCCATCCTCGTCTGCTGTTGATTTATGCGGTTACGGCGCTGGGCTATGGTGGCGTCTTTACGGCGTTTACCTTCCTTGCACCGATGATGCAGGACCTGGCCGGATTCTCCCCGACAGCGGTAAGTTGGATCTTATTGGGATACGGCGTCTCTGTGGCTATCGGTAATATCTGGGGCGGTAAACTGGCGGATAAACATGGTGCAGTCCCTGCATTGAAGTTCATTTTTGCTGCACTGTTTGTTCTGCTGATGCTATTCCAGTTAACGGCATCCACGCAGTACGCGGCGCTGGTAACGATATTGGTGATGGGGATCTTTGCCTTCGGTAACGTACCGGGATTACAGGTTTATGTTGTGCAGAAAGCGGAACAATTTACCCCCAATGCAGTTGATGTCGCCTCCGGACTGAACATTGCGGCGTTTAACGTCGGTATTGCACTGGGTTCGGTGATTGGCGGGCAAACGGTAGAGCATTATGGCTTAGCGCAGACGCCGTGGATTGGCGCGCTTATCGTACTGGCTGCTTTCTTACTGATGGGCATCAGCGGTCGTCTTGATAAACCTGCGCGGATCACGCTGGGATAACTCATTGATGTAAGTACCCACTTACAAAACAAACTGCAATTGCTCGTTGAAAGTAAGCCTTAAAGTCCCTATAACTGAAGAACCAGTCCGGCTGCGGACTGGTTGACGTTACAGAGGTTTGAAAGTCTACAGTGCGAAAAAACACCTATGCTATGCGCTATGTTGCCGGACAACCCGTTGAGCGGATCTTACCGCCACGGTCGTTTGCGCATATTGGTCAGGCATTACCCGCCGGCGTTCCCTTAAGCAGTGAAGACCGTATTCGCGTGCTGGTGTGGAATATTTTTAAACAGCAGCGGGCAGAATGGTTGTCGGTGCTGAAGAACTTTGGCAAAGACGCGCATCTGGTGTTATTGCAGGAAGCCCAAACCACGCCGGAACTGGTGCAGTTTGCGACCGCTAACTATCTTGCTGCCGATCAGGTTCCCGCCTTTGTGCTGCCTCAGCACCCCTCTGGCGTCATGACGCTGTCGGCGGCACATCCTGTTTACTGCTGCCCTCTACGCGAACGTGAGCCTATTTTACGGCTGGCAAAGTCGGCGCTGGTGACGGTATATCCCCTGCCAGACACACGTTTATTGATGGTGGTGAACATCCACGCGGTTAACTTCAGCCTCGGGGTGGATGTCTATAGTAAGCAGTTACTTCCCATTGGCGATCAGATTGCTCATCACAGCGGCCCGGTGATTATGGCCGGTGATTTCAACGCCTGGAGCCGTCGACGGATGAATGCGTTGTACCGTTTCGCCCGTGAAATGTCGCTACGCCAGGTGCGCTTTACCGACGATCAGCGCCGACGCGCGTTTGGTCGCCCGCTCGATTTTGTGTTCTATCGTGGTTTGAACGTCAGTGAAGCCTCTGTGCTGGTGACGCGCGCATCCGATCACAATCCACTACTCGTTGAATTTAGTCCCGGCAAGCCTGAACAATAAAGGTGTGTCAGGTCTGCCGTGGGGCAGGCCTGTTAGGGTGCTGTCCTTTATCTTTCACCACAACCGAAGGACAACACAATGACTACACGCTCTCATCATGACAACGTCGAAAAGCAGTTTGGCTCGCAAGCGAATGCCTATTTAACCAGCACGGTACACGCCTCTGGCCGTGATTTACAACGGCTGGCGGAAAGGCTGTCGGCATTTCCACAGGCCAGCGTTCTCGACATGGGATGTGGTGCGGGACACGCCAGCTTTGCGGCGGCACATCAGGTAAAACAGGTCGTGGCGTATGATTTATCGGCGCAGATGCTCGACGTGGTCGCGCAGGCGGCAAAAGAGAAGGGATTAGACAATATCGCTACCCGGCAAGGATATGCCGAAAGCCTGCCGTTTGAGGATGGCTCTTTTGATGTGGTGATTAGCCGCTATTCTGCTCATCACTGGCATGATGTCGGACGCGCGCTGCGAGAAGTGAATCGTGTATTGAAACCTGGCGGTGTGGTGATTGTGATGGATGTCATGTCACCTGGGCACCCGGTACGGGACATCTGGCTGCAAACCGTTGAAGCGTTACGCGATACCTCACATGTGCGCAACTATTCCAGCGGTGAGTGGCTGTCATTGATGAATGATGCCAATCTGATTGCCGATACGGTGTTGACGGACCGCCTGCCGCTGGCGTTTAGCTCATGGGTCGCGCGGATGCGTACCCCGCAGGTGTTGATTGACGCGGTTCGTTTATACCAGCAGAGTGCGTCTGCCGAAGTGCAGGCCTACTTCGCGTTACAGCAGGACGGGTCGTTCACCAGTGACACGATTATGGTTGAGGCGCATAAAGCGGCATAAATAAAAAAGGCACTGGGGGGAAACCAGTGCCTTAATGTTTATACTGCTATCAGGAGTCCGGCATACCGTTGTTTTTCACAAACAACGTCAGCTGATCGCCCGGCTGCAGATTGTCGGTATCGTTATTCCAGCGCATCACATCCTTGATGTTGACCCCGTGACGTTTAGCAATGCTCGAAAGCGAATCGCCCTTACGTACACGATAGGTAATGCTATCGCTGTTTTTAGCCAGTCGCTGCGCGCTGGTGCCTGCACCTACGGTCAAGCTTTGGCCCACTTTCAGAGTCGAACTACGCAGATTATTCCACTGCTTTAGCTCATTCGCATTCACGCCAAGACGTGAAGCGATGCCGGAAAGCGTATCGCCAGAGCGAACCTTGTAGCTACGGCTGTTCAGCGGCGTGTTATCCGCGACCAGCGTTGACTGTACGGCTGCAATTTCGCCTGACGCCAGGGACTCACGCAGTTTCTCCGCGTGCTTCTTTGGCACCATCACATATTGCGGGCCGCTGACACCCAACGTGGAGCCTTTCACGCCAGCATTGAAGGTCTTCAGCTTGCTGACGGAAATACCCGCCATATCGGCAACCTGAGCCATCTCAACCGGGCTGTTCAAGCGAACACGTGCCAACGCGCGGCTTTCGTCTGTGGTTGGCAGACGCACGCCATAACGCTTGCTGTTCTTGAGAATATCACTCAATGCCAGCATTTTGGGCACATACTGCTTCGTTTCCTGAGGCAGAGGGAGTGACCAAAAATCGGTGGGCTTGCCACGAGATTTGTTCGCTTTCATTGCCTTCATCACGCGACCTTCACCGCTATTATAAGCAGCAACGGTCAGCAGCCAGTCGCCATCAAACATCTTGTTCAGACGCTGCATCATGTCCAACGCGGCAGTGGTGGAAGCCACAATGTCGCGACGTGCATCATAATTGCGGGTCTGCTTTAAACCATAATTGCGCCCCGTGCTCGGAATGATCTGCCAAATGCCTGCGGCATTGGCGCCAGACGTTGCGTGAGGATCAAAAGCGCTCTCCACTATGGGTAGGAGTACCAGCTCCATCGGCATGTTACGTTTCTTAACTTGCCCGGCTATCCAGTACATATACGGCTCTGCCCGTAACGTTACATCGTGGAGATAGCTCTTATTGCGTAAATACTTCTGTTTCTGTTCGCGAATCCGGTTGTTTTCCGGAATTCCCATCTTTAGCTCGTCACCAATGAAAGCCCACAAATCCTGATCGGCGGCGATAGATGTCCCATCGTCCATCCAGCGCGCCTGGCTTGTAAACTTTCCTGCTTCCCCTTGACCAGCTGCAGAAAGGCTCTGTGCGTGTTGTTGGACGTTACCAGTATTCTGGCACCCAACAAGCAGGACAGAGGCGAGTAATATCGCTTTTGCCTTCATGTGTGTGTCAATAGTTGCTTAAAAGACGACCGATCATAACGGCGAAGTTTTCAAAAGGCAACCCAGAATTGTCAGAACGTATCTTTCTTTGACCTTAACCACGCAAAACGCGCTTCAGGTTGTTGCAATATTGTTTCTTTGTTGATTTCATTAATTAAATCAATGTCTTCCGTTCTTAAAAAAATATTATTTCTGCGCTCATTTTTCAGAATTACGGGTAGTGTCATTTGGTTTTTTACGCGTAACTCATTAACTTTACGATAATAATCATTTATAGACGGATCGTGCGGGAGAATGCTTAAGGCAAACTTCATATTTGCTAAAGTGTACTCATGTGCGCAACAAATTAACGTATCATCCGGAAGGGCACTTATTTTTTTAAGTGATTGATACATTTGTAATGCTGTGCCTTCAAAAAGCCGGCCGCAGCCGCCGGAAAACAGCGTGTCGCCGCAAAACAGATAAGGGTGGCTGAAGTAACAGATATGTCCTAAAGTGTGACCCGGCGTGGCAAATACGCTAAATTCATGCCCTAAAACGAGTGCGATATCACCCTCTTCGACTACACGTGTGGTTCCCTTATCTTGTGTTTCAGCAGGTCCATAGACCACTATTTGTGGAAAGCGCTGCACAAGTTCTTTCACGCCGCCAACGTGATCATGATGGTGGTGGGTAAGTAAAATAGCCTCTGGCACCCAGTTGTGCTCAGCAATGGCTTGTAGCACCGGAGCCGCCTCGCCAGGATCGACAATCAGGCAATGATTCTCATTATTGGTCAGGACCCAGATGTAATTGTCATCAAAGGCGGGAATACTGTTAAGATTCATAAATTACCTCTCAATGCGAAACGGAAGGTTGTGATGAAACCGGCAAGGCTCCCTCAAACTGTCGTAGCGCCCGTGAGCTGGGATGATTTACCCTGGGGCGAACACTATCGTGAGGCGCTGGAGTATCAGCTTAACCCGTGGTTTGCAAAAATGTACGGTTTTCATCTGCTTAAGATTGGTAATTTAAGCGCAGAAATCAATTCCGAAGCGTGCGCGGTTTCTCATCAAGTCAATGTTTCTTCGCAAGGCTCGCCGATGCAGGTGCTGGCGGATCCTCTGCATCTTCCCTTTGCCGATAAATCTGTTGATGTCTGCCTATTGGCGCATACGCTGCCGTGGTGCTCCGATCCGCATCGCTTACTGCGCGAGGCCGATCGTGTGCTTATCGATGACGGCTGGTTAATACTGAGCGGATTCAACCCGGTCAGCCTGATGGGCCTGCGCAAGCTGGTACCGGTATTACGTAAAACATCACCTTACAACAGCCGGATGTTTACGCTGATGCGCCAGTTGGACTGGCTTTCGTTGCTGAATTTCGAAGTGCTGCACGTCAGCCGTTTTCACGTTTTGCCCTGGAAGAAGCACGGGGGAAAAATGTTAAGTGCGCATATTCCGGCGTTGGGATGTATGCAACTGGTGGTCGCGCGCAAGCGAACTATCCCGCTTACGCTTAACCCAATGAAACAAAACAAAAGCAAAGCGCGTATCCGTCAGGCCGTTGGTGCAACCCGGCAATACCGTAAACCGGACGCTTAAGCTTCGGGTTGATACCCAACATCATCCTGTGTAGGACTCATCGCCGCGGCGCGGGCAAGCTCGTCGCAGCGTTCGTTTTCCGGGTGGCCAGCGTGGCCTTTGACCCATTCCCACTTGATTTGGTGCTGACCCAGCGCCGCATCCAGGCGTTTCCAGAGATCGACATTCTTGACCGGTTTTTTGTCTGCGGTTTTCCAGCCGCGTTTTTTCCAGTTGTGGATCCACTGGGTGATACCCTGGCGCACATACTGGCTATCGGTACTGAGCACCACTTCACATTGTTCTTTAAGTGCTTCCAGCGCGACGATAGCCGCCATTAGCTCCATGCGATTGTTGGTGGTGAGGTTGTATCCTTCGCTAAAGGTTTTTTCTCGCCCGCGAAAGCGTAAAATTGCCCCGTAGCCGCCGGGCCCTGGATTTCCCAGGCAAGAACCGTCGGTGAAAATTTCTACCTGTTTAAGCATCTCTGGTAGACTTCCTGTTTTAGAGATCGATATAAACGATAAGTCTGACATAAATGACCGCTATGAGCACTGGAATTACACGGCAGATCGTCCTCGATACCGAAACCACCGGTATGAACCAGATCGGTGCCCACTACGAAGGCCACAAGATTATTGAGATCGGTGCGGTTGAAGTGGTGAACCGACGCCTGACCGGCAATAACTTTCACGTTTACCTGAAGCCCGATCGACTGGTGGACCCGGAAGCGTTTGGCGTACACGGCATCGCGGATGAATTCCTGCTCGATAAGCCCACTTTTGCTGATGTTGCTGATGAGTTTCTTGACTACATCCGCGGTGCGGAGCTGGTCATCCATAACGCATCGTTTGATATCGGCTTTATGGATTATGAGTTTGCAAAGCTCCATCGCGATATCCCGAAAACGAACACCTTCTGTAAAGTGACCGATAGCCTGGCGCTGGCGAGGAAGATGTTTCCTGGCAAGCGTAACAGCCTTGATGCACTATGCTCGCGTTATGAGATAGACAACAGCAAGCGTACCTTGCACGGCGCATTGCTCGATGCCCAGATTCTGGCCGACGTTTATCTGATGATGACCGGTGGGCAGACCACGATGGCATTTTCCATGGAAGGTGACAGCCAGCAGCAGAATGATACCGGGATCCAACGGATTGTGCGTCAGTCCGGCAAGTTACGTGTTGTTTTCGCCACTGATGAAGAGTTAGCGGCCCATGAGTCGCGCCTTGACCTGGTTCAGAAGAAGGGCGGAAGTTGCCTCTGGCGGGCATAGTTTGCGCGTTTACCGTGCAGAAATGGCTATTCGGGTGATTTTTGCAGCAAACGATTAAAAACGTGAGAAAAAGCGTTGACGAGGGGCGAGGCAATCCGTAATATTCGCTTCGTTCCCAAGCGGAACACAACGCGGAGTGGTAGTTCAGTTGGTTAGAATACCTGCCTGTCACGCAGGGGGTCGCGGGTTCGAGTCCCGTCCATTCCGCCACTATTCAGAAAGCCTGAATCAGCAATGATTCAGGCTTTCGTCGTTTTAATCCGCCCAAAATACCCATCCCCCCCCTGGCTGGCTATCAATCTCCCTGTCCTGTCGATCCCGGCAGCACATCAGGTCATCCTTAACCTGATGAATAGCGCAGTGTGCTTAACTGGAGAAGCGATTCATTACGCAGGCAAAGCGGGGTGAAAAATTATCGCCAATCAGAACCGTCTCTTTATTCAGGTGCTTCAACATATACAGTTTGTCAGTACGTTCGTAGGCATCGAAGAAGAGATAATCCACAGCATCCGTTGCGTTATCATCAGGCGATTTCTCACGTCCCTCGGGCGTTAGCATGAAGACCCCCGCGGTATGGCCGAGCGGCCGTGCGTAACGGAAGAACAGTTTGCGGTTAACGCTGAACTCGCCTTCATCACTTTTTAATTTCCCTTGTACGGACAATGAGAGATGCCCGGAATTGTAGCTGGTTATCAGCAGGATCCCATTGAGCTCCTTTTTTGTATTATGAATGTCGAGTATCGACGTGAATTCCGAGGAACAGGAAAAACTGATTTCCTTTTTCTTAGCATCTCCGGCGACGACGAGAAAAGCGATAGCCGCCAGTCCGCAAATGGCAATCATGACGGACCACAATAATGGAGAGCGATCGCTTTCCTGTTTCATATTATTCCTCATGATGGCGATACTGGCTGATGCAATGGTAGTAGCCGAGGTTGAGTCCGCATTCTGCCGCAAACGACCAGTCAACCAGATTATGGTTGCTCGACCAGGTATTGAGATACAGCTCTTTTGGGGTTGAACAGTTCGGGTTAATGCCGACGGATTTAAAAATATCCAGCGCCTTCTTTTCAGTAATGGTGTCTGTGAGGGCATTCCCTAATATATGTACCCGGCATTGCTCGTAATCGATGGTACGCAAAATAGAGGCATCGGTCATGGCAATTTCATTTGGTATCCACGTTAACCAGGCTGTTGCCAGTACGGCGATGCCGGTAATTAATGCGGTGATTGCTATAGGCCATCGGTTTTGTTTTTTTGTCTTTCGTACCGATGTAAAAGAAGCGGTACTGGTGAGGGGCTTTTTTTCTTCTTGCTGCTGAATATTGATATTGACGTCACCCATTCGAAATCCCGTACGCGGAATCGTTACGATGTATTCTGCCGGGTGCCCCGTCGACGTTATTGCTTTGCGCAGAAATGAAATGTGCTGATTGAGATTAGCATCTGTCGCTCTAGCGCCATTATGCTGGAATACATTGAGTAGAATCTCGTCGCGCGTGGAGATATCTTTACCATTTTGCAACAAATACATCAGTAATTGTACTGCTACATTATTCAATGTGGCTATCTCACCAGATGAGATATCTTTTAGCGTATTTTTATGTGGTTTAAATACTAATCCATCACCAATAATTACGGATTTAATCTTATTTATTGGTATATGAGAAATCACGGATATCTCCTTTGATGCAACAAAGCATGGAATCTCACAGTCGAGTGGTTGAAGCAATAGCATAACATAATTTATTTATGAAAAATGACTGTGTTATTGAACGTTTTATTAATGTTTTTATAACAATATTTCAATGTTTATCTGAACGTGCGCTATTATCCTTTCCCATTTCTCCTATCTTATTGTCATTCCTCGTTTTTGATATCCATTGGCATTTTTACAAAACTTTCATAAATACATTGCTCCTCCTTTTTAAGCTAAATAAAAAAATATCCAATAGATAAAAACACTATAAAAGATATAAATGATAGGTATTAACACTGGTTTTCTTGCGATTTTAGGCGGTTTTTGCGCGATAGATCGGTGTGATAGCGGGGAGGCAACATGATTCCCTGAGTTTGATTGAAAGCACGATTTTTCGTTGTCTCATTTTATTGCCGATTTAATATAAGCCCCGAAACAGCGTGAACGGCTGCGGAGGGTATTTCGGATGAAATGCCAGTAACGTTCAAAATCAAGGGTGGTTCGAGAAGGAATGTTTGCAAGGTAATGCGCGTCTACCACCTGAAGACCCATATTTCCCAGGAAAAGTAGCCTGTGGAAATAGCACGTCAAAATAACCAGAACAGAAATAAGGTTTAGAAGTAATATGAAAATGAAAAATGTGGCCGTCGTCTGTGCACTGATGGCAGGAATGACTTTTACTGCCTCTTCTGCTTTCGCTGCAAAAAGTGTAGAGCCGACCAACGGTAAAATTCATTTCACCGGTTCACTGGTGAATTCAGCATGTGGCCTGGCACCGGAATCCAGCCCGGTACAGGTAAACTTTGGTGAAATCCCAACGTCTCAGTTAAAAGACAACCAGCGTGCTGGTGTTAAACACGCCAAAATCGTTCTGCAGGGCTGTGATACCACTGTCGCCAAAACCGCAACCGTAACATATACCCCAGCAACAATTGACCAGGACAATAGCGCGCTGGCTGCATTTACTTCAGGTACTGCACAGGGTGCGGGCATCGGTATGATTGATAGCGGCAACCAGGATGTAAAATGGGGTGAAGCTGCCTCTCAGGTTAATATTACCGATGGTGAAAGTGACATCGATTTTGTGGCTTACCTGCAGGCAAATAATGCCTCCGCAGCGGTCACACCGGGTGATTTTGAATCTACCGTTAATTTCCAGATTGACTACCAGTAATGGTCTGCAGCAGGCGCATTAATGCGCCTGCTTACGCCTTCCCGCGAATAAATGAAAGGAAATGCGGTTATGCCTGGATGGCGAACGTTACTGCTTTTTATCTTTATCTCGCCTGCGTGGGTCATGGCTGGCACTGCGCCTGTCGCCAGCACGCCCGGAAAAATGCGCATGCGGGGACATATTATTGAGGCTGCTTGCTATGTCGAACCGCGCGATCGTTCGTTGTTGGTTGAATTTAATGATATCTCCGCTCGGGATATATCCGGGAGACCAGAAAAAGTCTCTGCGCATGGTTTCAGTATTCATTTGCTGGGATGTTCATTAGGGGATTCTCGACATTCAGAGAATGTGTTTCAGCGCGCAAATATCACTTTTTCCGGCATGCCCGATCGCGACAACCCTGATTATCTGAGCGTGCAGTCGACGACTGAAGATTTAGCGATAGAAATATTTGATAGCACCGGACAGCAAATTCAACTGGGGGAGCCTTCTCCGGATTATGTCCTAAACCCTGGAAAAAATACGCTCAATTTTACAGCTTATTTAATCTCCCGCGACGGACGAATGACATCCGGCGAATTTACTGCGGTTACGCATTTTGTTGTGAATTATCTCTGAGCTGCTCCGGCAATTTGGGTATCTGAAGGTTTGCGAACGAAAATGATTACGCTGAAAACAGATAAAAAACGTCTGGCGCTTATTATTGCTCTGGTCTGCAGCGCTTCATGGGCTGAGGCTGATGAGGCTATTGAATTTAATACCGACGTCCTGGATGCCAGCGACAGGCAAAACGTAGATTTGCAGCGCTTTTCTGAAGGCAACTTTGTCACCCCCGGGGAATATTTGCTGGATGTTCGTATTAACGGGCAGGAGATCCCACAGCAGTCGATTCGCTATATCACCGATCCTGACAATAAACATAAATCTCTGGCGTGCCTGTCACCACTACAGCTCGAATTACTTGCGCTCAAAGAAGACGCATTGGCGCATATTCATCCGATTACCGCGACCTGTCATGACATATCCCGCCTGCCGGGCGTGGTGTTGAATAACAGTGCCGGACTTCTGGACATTACCGTGCCGCAGGCATGGATGAAATATACCGATCCTGACTGGACGCCGCCGGAACGTTGGGATAATGGCGTCGCGGGGCTGATTTTTGATTACAGCGTGTCGGGTCAGGCCACCCACTACGAACAAGGCGGAGGTCATTACCGCTCGCTGTCGGGCTATGGGCAAACGGGGTTCAACCTTGGTGGCTGGCGTTTTCGCGGGCAGTATCAGGCCGATTACTCTTCTGATAATCAGCACGGGCAGATTAACTGGGATCAGATCTACGCCTATCGTCCATTGCCCATGCAGGCTGCGAAGCTGACGGTGGGTGAAATCTATCTGAATTCTCAGGTCTTTGATTCTGTTCGCTTTACCGGGGTTAACCTCGCCAGCGACGAGCGTATGCTACCGCCAAATTTGCAAGGCTACGCGCCTGAAGTTCACGGCATTGCCCGCAGTAACGCCAAAGTGACCGTCAGCCAGCAGAAGCGCGTGATCTACCAAACGACCGTTCCTGCGGGGCCGTTTAATATTCAGGATCTGCATGCTTCGGTACGCGGCACGCTGGATGTGCGGGTAGAAGAGCAAGATGGCAGCGTGCAAACTTTTCAGGTCAATACCGCTGATATTCCTTACCTGACACGTCCGGGCTATGTTCGCTACAACACCGCCGTCGGTAAGCCTTCACTCTATAACCATGATGTCCAGGGGCCGGCATTTTACAGCGGTGATTTTTCATGGGGAGTGAGTAATGCCTGGTCCCTGTACGGCGGGGCACTGCTAACAGGTGAACGCTACAACGCTTGGTCGATGGGCATCGGGCGGGATTTGAGCTGGCTGGGTGCGTTGTCGGCTGATGCGACGCAATCCGTCAGCCGGGTGAAGCATCAGGACGAACAAAAAGGCATGTCCTTTAAGCTGAGCTATGCCAAAACCTTCGATGAATACAACAGCGCCATCACTTTTGCCGGTTATCGTTTTTCACAGCGTAGCTTCCGTTCTTTCTCGCAGTTTCTCGATGAGCAATATAAAAATAATAACAGCGCCGGGAACGAGAAAGAGATGTACACCATCACCGGTAATAAGACCTTCTTTGCAGACGATCCGCGCCTCTCCACGACGCTGTATCTGACCTATACCCACCAGAACTACTGGGATCGCCGTTCGCAGGATCGCTATGGGCTGTCGGTGGGTCATAGTTTTTCATTTGCAGGCATTCAGGGGATCAGCACCAACCTTGCCGCATATCGCTCCGAGTACCAGGGAAAACGGGATGACAGTCTCTCGCTCTCGCTGTCTATTCCGTGGAGCGATGGCCGCTCAATGGACTATGAGCTGCAGAACAACGGCAACCAAACCAGCCAGATGGTTTCGTATTCCGATAACCGTGACCGAAATAATCCGTGGCGCCTGCGCGCCGGACTCTCCGGCGAAGGCCATACCGCCTTTGACGGCTACTACCAGCACCGGAGCATGATGGCCGAGCTGGAATCTAATGTCAGCTGGCAGCAGTCACGCTACTTCTCCGTGGGCGGCACCTTGCGTGGTGGTTTTACTGCAACCCGTCACGGAGCGGCGCTCCACAATAGCCAGGCATCGATGAATACCGCCCGCGTAATGGTTGACACCGACGGCGTCGCTAACGTGCCGCTGAACGGCGAACAGGCACACTCGAACCGCTTTGGCATTGCCGTGGTACCGGATGTCGTGAGTTACCACAGCTTTGATACCCGTATCGACGTGGACACAATGGATGAGGATATTTCCGCAGCCAAAGCCATCGTCACCAACACCCTGACTGAAGGAGCGATTGGCTATCAGCGCTTTGCCGTCGCACAGGGGCTAAAAATGATGGCCCAACTGCGTATGAAAGATGGCTCGGTACCACCGTTTGGCGCCGAGGTGTTTAACGCCAACGGCGTGAGTGTCGCCATGGTGATGGAAAACGGTGAGGCCTGGATTGCTGGTGTGAAACCTGCCGAACGCCTTTCCGTTGCCTGGGGAGGGCGCGCGCAGTGCCATCTGGCGGTGCCTTTGCAACCTAACCCGGAAGGTAACGTCCTGTTGCCTTGTGAATAATATTAACTACCTGAATGAAGTGAACCATGAATAACCAAGCTATTTACTCCGTGCAGCGCTGGCTGAAGCCGGTCGCCTGCGGTTTGCTGTTTGCCGCGGACATCCATTCCGCGTGGGCGGGCATTGCGCTTGACCGTACCCGGCTGATCATCACCGGCGATGCGCGCTCTGTTAGTGCGAACTTAAGCAATACGAGCCCGAGCATTCCATTCCTCGCGCAGTCATGGGTGGAGGACGCCAGCGGGACAAAAATCACCTCGCCGCTGATGGTTTTGCCGCCGTTGCAGCGCATTAATGGCGGGCAAAAGGGCATTGCCCGGATAACAAAAACCGGCGGCATTAACGCATTGCCGCAGGATCGCGAAAGCCTGTTCTATCTGAATGTTCGTGAGATTCCACCTAAGCCAGATAAGCCAAATGTGCTGCAACTGGCGATGCAGTCACGCATCAAACTGTTTTACCGTCCGTCGACAATTGTGCCTGAAACACCCGGAGCGGTATGGCAAAACCAGCTGGTGTTCCACAAGCAGGGCGCCCGCTGGACCGTGAATAACCCGACGCCTTACTTCGTGACCTTAATTGGCTTGAGCCGCAAGCCGGAAGCGCAGGGCGGCGGCAGGCTGACTGACTTCCCCGGAATAATGATCTCGCCTAAGTCGTCTCTTGATTTCAGCGTGAAAGAGGGCGATGTCAGCCAGTTCAGCATGATGTACGTGAACGATTTTGGCGGCCATCCCGAACTGAAATACCGCTGTACAGACAATGTGTGTCAGGCATTGCCGATGGAGCAACAGCCCCGGTAACAGGACTCGGTAAATGAAAAAAATGCTTTGCGCCCTGCTGATGCTGGGAGTGGCCGGGATGGTTCAGGCCAAAAGCGGCCGTCAGGATATGAGCCATGTGTCCGGCGAGTATGGCAACGTTCGCTTTCACGGTCGTGTTTATGTCTCACCGTGCGTGCTGGATATGGCATCGCGCGATCAAACCATCAACCTTGGCGATATTTCTGCCCGCCGGTTTCACCAGGGAGGCGATCGTAGCGATTCGGTGTTGGTCACGCTGTATCTGAACGACTGCTTAAAGGGCTCAGGTCATGCCCTGCAGGATTTTCCCGGGCAGGCCAGCGAAATGCCTGGGCTGGCGCACAGCACGGTGGAGCGTGGCGTCTCGCTGACGCTGATGGCCGACAGTTCTCCGGGAAACAGCGATCTGGCCCGGATCCATGGCAATGTGCGAGGAGCAGGCATTCGGCTGATGACCGAACGTCAGCAACCGATCCATCTAAGCCAACCGCAGCGCATGTGGATCCTCAAACCTGGAGATAACGCTATTCACTTTCTTGCCGCGCTGGAGTCTATCGGGCGCGAGGTCAGCGCTGGTGAATTTCGCGGTCTGGTGAGACTTAAGCTGGAGTATCTATGAGCGTTTGGCATAAAACGTTGTTCTGGACAGCGCTGGCTTGCTGTCCGCTGGCGGCGCACGCATTTAGCCAGGGAGAGGGTGAACCAGAGGGCGGGGCACCGCATCAGTACGATATTGAACTGAGTTCGCTGGATGTCAGCAAAAACCACGTTGGTGGTCGAACGGAGCCGTTTCCATGGAATCTGGGGAGCTGGTATGTAGTGAATTTTTATTGCCAGCAGGCCGATATCTCACGAGAACCTATTTACTACACCACCACCACCACGATGCCACCTTCAAGTCAGGGGGCGAACCGTTTCCGACTCAATGAGTATCTGGATGTCGATGTTCAGGTATGGGTCGCCGTGGGCTATAAGAAATATGTCCAGGCTCCCTTTACCAATGTTTCAAACCGCAACAACAGCAACACCTGCAAAAAGCGAAAGGGCTACGTGCGCGCCAGTAATGTTGAAAGTGGTTCGAAAGGGAAAGTGACGTTTATTGTCACCAAACCCATTATTAACGGTATCAGTATCACTTCTCAGTCGTTGCTGGAGGTCGCCGGGCGCATGGGAAGCGGTGGACCCACACCCACAACGGCGATTTCCCGCGTGGTGATTAAATCCGGGCTGATTACCGTGCCGGATAAATGCACCTTTAACCGGGGCGATAAAATCAGTATCGAATTTGGCGATTTGCCCGGTTCTGCCGCCCGGCTCAATGGTTCCAATTTCAGCAAGTCGATCCCGATTCATGTGTCCTGCGAAGGCGGCAGTTTTGATCAAGGGGCGCTGAACATCAATTTGGGCGTACAAACCACCACGGCTTCAGGCACGGCGGGGTTTAACGATCATTTCCTCGGCACCCTCAGCAGCGGAGAAAAACGCGACGACCTCGGTATTGTCCTGAAGGATGAGAGTGGAAGCATTGTGGTGCCGAATCAGTTCTATAACGTCAAGGGCTTTTACCAGAATCAGGGCGACTGGAACCTCACCGCCGCGCCGGTAGCGAAGCCAGGCGTGGGTAGCGTTAAGGTGGGGGAGTTTGAAGCTTCGGCCACCGTTGTTGCGCAGTTTCAGTAAGGTAATGCCATGATATTCAGGACGTTAATCACACTCAGCGCGCTACTGATCTGCGGTACGGCGCAGGCCGACACCAAACTGGTCGGCGGCGATATGCACTTCCACGGCACCATCAGGGCGCTGGCCTGTAGTATTGCGCCGGGTGGCGACAAAATCGAGGTCGATTTCGGGCAAATCGCGACCCAGGAGCTTTATCTTGCCGGGCGCGGTAAGCCGGAAAAATTCAGTATTCAGCTCCGTGATTGCGATCCTGATGTCTTTCGTGGGATCTCCGTGACCTTCGGCGGCACTGAAGATGCGGAACTGCCCGATCATCTGGCACTGGATAGTCACGAGCAGGGGGGCGCATCAGGGATCGGCATAGGGATGAGCGAAGAAGACGGCGCGGCAATCCGGCTTGATGAGAGTACGTCAGTGACAGACATTACCAAAGGATCGATGACGCTGAATTTTCTGGCGTGGGTCGAGGCCCAGCCGACAGCGTTGAAAAATCAGTCCCTTGAGTACGGTCCTTTTAGCGCCAGTGGGACCTGGACGCTGAACTATCAATAGTATGAAAAACACACTGAATCGCCTTGCCCCGCTGCCTGCGCAGAGAGTATTTCTCGGGCTCAGCCTGTTTTACTGGTGCGGGGCAATGCACCTTTACTGGCCGAATAATGGCGGCAGCAGCCTGTCGTTACCGCTCAATATTTTGGCATGGATCTACGCGGTTGTATTAGCCGGCTGCGTATCCGTACGACCCCCTCGCCAGGTCTGGCGCGTCACCTTGCCTGCCGTCGGGTTTATCGCAGGCTCACTTATTCTGACGTTGCTCTGTCTGATGACGCCCGCTGTCTGGCAACCTGAGTCACTGCTGGTGGCTGGGGCGCTGTTGGGCGGTGTGCTGGTTTATCTGGTGGTGCTGCAAATTCCGCTGGCGGCGAACACCCTGACGACATTACTGGCGCTGTTATGGGGAGCCAGCCTTATCGAGTGCCTCGTCTTCGTCTATCAGTATTGGCATCTACCGGGCGTGGGCTACTGGGAGTTTGCCTGGTGGCGCAGTACGCGGCCCTACGGCATTTTTCAGCAGGTTAACCTGATGGCCAGCTTCACCGCCTGCGGCACCCTGCTGTCGGTAGTGTTGGCCCTGCGACTACGCGGCAGAAAGAGAATCGCCATGGTGTTTGCCCTTGGTGTGATGGGGTTTGTGCTGCATGAATCACAGTCGCAAACCGGGTATTTGTCACTGTTCGTCGGTGAAGCGCTGCTGCTGGTGATTTTCCCCGCCCGGCGGCGGACGTTACTGCTTCTTGTGCTGCCGCTGGTGGTCGGAATGCTAGCAGGAGCGGCCGCGCGCCATGTTATGTCCGTTGCGACGGTCGAGCACCTGACGTCATCGCAGGTGCGCTGGACGGTATTGAAAACGTCGCTGGCCCTGTTTATGGCGCGACCGTGGACGGGCTGGGGCATCGGCAGCTTTCCCGCTCTGTTTCTTGACCGCGCGGGCCATCTGGGACTGAGCAGCATGTCGCACCCGCACAACGAGCTGGTGCTATGGATGGTCGAAGGCGGCATGGTCGGACTGGCGGGCACGCTCTGTTTTATTGCCGGAGGGTTCTGGCTCTGGCGGCGTGGCGATCGCTGGCACCGCGCCTGCATGGTGGCGGCGCTGCCGGTGGCGATTCATATGCTGACTGAATATCCCGTCAGGCAGTCGACGCCTCACTGGCTGCTGCTGATCCTGCTGCTACGTTGTGCGGATCGCACGGAAAACGCGTATCGGCTGGCGCTGTCGGTGACGAAAGGGATGTGCGTGACCGCGTTTATTACATTTTTGCTTTTAACACCGGTATTGCTCCTCACGCTACAAACGCAGCAGCAGTTGACGATGGTGGAGCGGCGGGCAGAGCAGTGGCGACTGGCCAAATCGATCCCGGTAGGGGGCTGGTTGCTGGTCAGTCGCTACCGGTTTGATGTTGCAATGGGCGATGTGCAACGTTATCAGCGAACCCGGGATACCCGCTGGCTGGCGCACGTTCAACGCTGGGCGCCTGACTATGTACGTGTTCATCCGGACCCGAACGTCTCCTACATCCAAATCTTGCTGGCGCTCAAGCAGCGCGACATGCCCGCAGCACGTCGTCTGGCGGCACGCTTTTATCGTGAATACCCGAACGATCGCCGTATCCCCTGGCTGCAGGATGCCCGACGCCCTTTTAATCAAAAAATGGAATGACATGAACAGACCAAACGAACAGGCTCAATATCTACCCGCACGTCCCCGCAATGCCGAGCTGCTGCGGATAACCGGGATCCGTTTACAGCGCATTCATTTTTTTGATGACGCCTCGCTGGATGTCCGTGAGGTGTTGAGTCAGGTTCGGACGTCGTTACCGCTGGATCTCTTTTTCAAGCACCTTTCCACAACCGCGAAGCAGCAACTCTTTCTTTGGCAAATGCAGCGGGTACTGGCGCTGCCGGGAAGCTACTCCCTGAATGTGTCTGTCCGGATGCTGACCTGCATGTCGTGGGTGACACGATTGATTAAACGGGCGCATCAAGGGCGTATTGTGATCGAAATTCAGGACCCAGGCACCATGATGCGTCTGGAAAAGTCAGAACAGCAGGCGGTGTGTATTGCGATAAGAGCCCTGGTGCGCCACGGGTTCCGCGTCTGGCTGGATGATGTATCGCCCGAGCTATTTTTTGTCTGGCGACTGTCTGGGATTCGGTTCGATGCCATCAAAATTGAAAGCGGAATGTTTCATCAGTTCAGAGAATCGGAGTGGCAGCTGAGAGTTCTCATCAACCAGTTTCGCGGGCTGGGCGAGCGGGTGGTGATCGAGGGGGTGGAAACGCAGGAGGATTATGCCATCTGTCGCGTAAGCGGTGCCGATGCTGTGCAGGGATTTCTGTTTGCGCAAGAAATAATGCCTGAGCTGACAGCCTGAACCATTGCTGGTTCAGGCTTATGCCATTACTCGCCCAGCGTCTGTGCGATATCTTTTTGCACCAACTTACGCTGCTCTGGTGTGAGGACTTTGCTCAGGTCAAAGTAGTATTTCACGCGGTAGTAACGTGCCTGCTGTTCGATGTTGCTGAACGCGGCAAGCTGTTTCTTAACAGCGGCATCATCCCATTTTCCGGACTTGATCACGTCAATCAGCACGCCGTCTTTAACGTCGTTCACCGAAATCTGGCTGACATTGGTTTCCAGCTGTTGGTGCAGCTTTTTAATCTGCGCCACCTGGTCATTGCTCAGTTTCAGGTGCTGTACCACTGGATCCTGGGCCGGAGCCGGAACGTTGGATACGTTTGCTGCAAGTGTGCTAAAGGAGGCACCCGCCAGGGTAGCAGCCAGCAAAGTCATGCGTACAAATTTCTTCATTTTGATATCCTGATAAGGGAATTTACGTGTGATTATCATTTTCAGAATACGTTGCCTGAGGCATGTCGCCACGCGAATTTGTTTTGCGGTTAGTTACGGAGTGAAACAATCCCGCCACGGGGAAACCGTTCCGTAACGGGCGATAAGAGATATCTCTATAGCGTAAACGGGTCGGCATCCTGCCAGGCTGGGAACTTCTCGCGATACTCCCGCAATGCTGTAAGCGACAGCTCAGCATCAATCCGCGTGGCCTGGTGCGCCTCGGCGGTGGCAATAATTTCCCCTTGCGGGTTAATTACCCGGCTGTCCCCGCGATAATGATGGCCATTGCCATCGCTACCAACCCGGTTACATCCTGCTACATAAGCCTGGTTCTCAATTGCCCGGGCGACCAGCAGTGCCTGCCAGTGCAGTGAGCGCGGTGCAGGCCAGTTTGCGACATATAATGCCAGGTCATAATCCTCGCGATTGCGTGACCATACCGGAAACCGCAGGTCATAACAGACCAGCGGTAAAATACGCCAGCCGCGCCATTGAACAATGACGCGTTCTTCTCCAGCCTGATAATACTGGTGCTCGTTCGCCATGCGGAACAGGTGGCGTTTATCATAAAAATGAACGCATCCTTCGGGTTCTACCAGTAAAAAACGATTTACCGGGCCACGTTCTGACTGTAACGCGGCGCTGCCGGCGATTAGCGCATTTGTCTGCTGCGCTTTGGCGTGCATCCAGCGAACAACCTCTTCCTGCGTAAGCGACGTGCTGGCCGCTTCCATCGCAAAGCCGCTGGTAAACATCTCGGGCAATACAATGACGTCTCGTCCGGTGATGGTTTCAAGCTGTCGGTCGAAATGGCGCAGGTTAGCCGGGCCATCCATCCAGATCAGTGGTTGTTGCAGTAGGGTAATTTTCAAACCAGGCACAATCGAGGCTCCTCGTTGAACAGCATTTTGACACTGTAGCATGAGCATTACCGAAAATGTGGCAATAAAAAGCCCCGCGTTAAGCGGGGCTGGAAGTCGTGTGCGATCGCTATGCCGCTTCGACTTTACGCACTTTCTCTGGCAACTTTACCGGCTGGGTCGCCAGCTCCTCAGGGTCAAAATCATCCACGTTGATGCTGCGCAGACGGCTCTCTTCCGCTTTCACCAGAATCGCGGCTTCGTCTTTATCAATCAACCCTTTTGCCAGCGCGTTACGCGCCAGTTCATCCAGGCGGGTAAACGGCAGGTTTTTACCCAGCTCTTTGCAGATACGCTGGTGGATAGGGTCGGCGGCAATCACGTCCAGCAACGCTTCTTCCAACAAGCCGACCGGATTGTATTGGCTTGGCGTCAGATACTGACCGCGACCGATGCGTGAACGGGTTGCGCTCGGCACCTGCAAAATCTTCGCAACTTTATGATCCAGTTTGTCAGAAGGCGCATGGTAGTGGCGACCGGTCGGGAAGATAACCACATTCAGCAGCCCGGCAACGAAACGATTCGGGAAGTTTTGCAGCAGATCGTCCATCGCCTGTTCCGCTTTATACAACGCATCCTGTACGCCCCAGTGAACCAGCGGCAGGTCGGCTTCATGGCGGCCTTCGTCGTCATAACGCTTCAGCACGGCGGAAGCCAGATACAGCTGACTTAACACATCGCCCAGACGCGCGGAGATACGCTCGCGACGCTTCAGACTACCGCCCAGCACGGCCATGGAGACATCTGAGAGTAATGCCAGGTTGGCACTCAGACGGTTCAGGTGCTGGTAGTAACGTTTGGTGGCATCACCGGTTGGCGTGCTGCTGGTAAGCCCGCGCGTCAGACCGAGCCAGAAACTGCGTACCTTATTGCTGCCGACGTGACCAATGTGCTTAAACAGCAGCTTATCGAACGCATTCACATCGTTGTTCTGCGCCGCCGCCATCTCTTCCAGCACGTACGGATGGCAACGAATTGCCCCCTGGCCGAAGATCATCATGCTACGGGTCAGAATATTGGCACCTTCAACGGTGATGGCGATCGGGGCGCCCTGGTAAGCACGCGCCAGGAAGTTGCTTTCGCCCAGCATAATGCCTTTACCGCCAGTGATATCCATCGCATCGATGATTGACTGCTGCCCGCGGTGGGTACAGTGATATTTCACGATGGCGGAAAGTACCGCTGGTTTTTCGCCGAGCATAATACCGTAGGTAATCAGCGACGCCGCGGCGTCCATCACGTAGGCGTTACCGGCAATACGCGCCAGCGGTTCTTCAATACCTTCCATCTTGCCGATAGAGATTTTGAACTGGCGACGAATATGCGCATAGGCACCTGTTGCCATGGCAACCGATTTCACGCCACCTGTCGAGTTAGATGGCAGCGTAATGCCGCGCCCCACAGACAGACATTCCACCAGCATACGCCAGCCCTGACCGGCCATTTTCGGGCCACCGATAATGTAATCAATCGGTACAAAAACATCTTTACCCAGCGTCGGACCGTTCTGGAACGGGACGTTCAGCGGGAAGTGGCGACGACCAATTTCTACGCCCGGTGTTGAGGTGGGGATCAGCGCGCAGGTAATGCCCAGATCTTCTTCGCCGCCCAACAGTTTTTCCGGGTCGGAGAGTTTAAACGCCAGGCCCAGCACGGTGGCGATAGGGGCCAGCGTGATATAGCGTTTATTCCAGGTCAGGCGCATACCCAGCACCTGCTGACCCTGCCATTCACCCATGCAAACTACGCCGGTATCCGGAATCGCCCCTGCATCGGAGCCCGCTTCCGGGCTGGTCAGCGCAAAGCAAGGGATTTCCTGACCACGCGCCAGACGCGGCAAATAATGGTTTTTCTGTTCTTCGGTGCCGTAATGTTGCAGCAGTTCACCCGGGCCTAATGAGTTAGGTACGCCAACGGTGATCGCCAGGATCCCGGAGACGCCGGAGAGTTTTTGCAGTACGCGAGCCTGTGCATAAGCAGAGAATTCCAGACCGCCATACTCTTTCTTGATGATCATCGCGAAAAAGCGGTGCTCTTTCAGATACGCCCACAGTTCTGGCGGCAGATCCGCTAATTCATGGGTGATCTGGAAGTCGTTTGCCATGCGGCACGCTTCTTCGACCGGACCGTCAATAAAGGCCTGCTCTTCTGCCGTCAGGCGTGGCTGCGGATAGCTGTGCAATTTCTTCCAGTCCGGTTTGCCCTGGAACAGATCGCCTTCCCACCAGGTGGTACCGGCATCAATTGCTTCTTTCTCGGTGCGCGACATCGGCGGCATAACCTTACGGAAGCCGCGGAACACTGGCGCAGAGATCATGGATTTACGCATCGGCGTAAAGTTAAACGGCACCAGAATAATGGCCAGAGGAACCAGCAGCCAGACCGACCACAGGCCAGCTACGCCGAGCGCAGCCGTCCATGCGAGCAAAATTACGCTGCTGAGAAACAAGCTCACGCGGTGATAAAACAATACGCCGAGCAGAACAATCGTTGCGAGAATACTCAAAATCATCATATCGAAAAGCTCCCTTGCTTGTAGGAGGTCTGACCACTTGTGATGATATGGTTGTAGTGGATGTAAATTCTTTTAGCAATGTGTTTACAAAATAATTACAACAAAGCTCACATTGTTGTTGTTTTCACCGGCACAAAAAATCAAAAGCCACAGCCATTCCTGTGGCTTATGCTTCTCGCCTGTAGTGCTATCCGGTACACTGCATCTTGTCATTTACATTCATGCTGAAGGATATCCTCATGTACCAGGATCTTATTCGTAACGAACTGAGCGAAGCGGCGGAAACGCTGGCTAATTTTTTAAAAGATGACGCCAATATTCACGCTATTCAGCGCGCGGCGGTCCTGCTGGCAGACAGTTTTAAAGCGGGTGGCAAGGTACTTTCCTGCGGTAACGGCGGCTCCCATTGCGACGCAATGCACTTTGCTGAAGAGCTGACCGGGCGCTACCGTGAAAACCGTCCGGGCTATCCGGCGATCGCTATCTCTGATGTCAGCCATATCTCCTGCGTCAGCAATGATTTCGGTTACGATTATATTTTCTCTCGCTATGTTGAAGCGGTAGGGCGTGAAGGGGATGTCCTGTTAGGCATTTCGACCTCCGGTAACTCGGCAAACGTGATTAAAGCCATTGCCGCTGCGCGTGAGAAAGGAATGAAAGTCATCACCCTGACCGGGAAAGATGGCGGCAAAATGGCCGGCAGCGCCGACATTGAAATTCGCGTCCCGCACTTTGGCTATGCTGACCGTATTCAGGAAATTCACATTAAAGTGATTCATATTCTGATTCAGCTGATCGAAAAAGAGATGGTTAAGTAAGAAGGCTATTGCCGGATGGCGGCTGAAGCCTTATCCGGCCTACTTGCGTTTTGCGTAGGCCTGATAAGTGTAACGCCATCAGGCAGTTCAGCGTTTTAAGGTAGGTGATATATGTGCGAACTGCTCGGGATGAGCGCCAATGTGCCAACCGATATTTGCTTTAGCTTCACCGGGCTGGTTCAGCGCGGGGGAGGTACCGGGCCGCACAAAGACGGCTGGGGGATTACGTTTTATGAAGGTAAGGGTTGCCGTACATTTAAAGATCCGCAACCCAGCTTTAATTCGCCTATCGCCAAACTGGTACAAGACTATCCCATCAAATCCTGTTCCGTGATTGCTCATATTCGTCAGGCGAATCGGGGAGAAGTGGCGCTGGAAAATACCCATCCGTTCACGCGTGAACTGTGGGGGCGCAACTGGACCTATGCCCATAACGGACAGCTAAGCGGTTATAAATCGCTGGAAACCGGTAATTTTCGTCCGGTCGGAGAAACCGACAGCGAAAAAGCGTTCTGCTGGCTGCTACATAAGCTGGTTGAACGTTATCCGCGTACGCCGGGCAACATGACTGCGGTGTTTAAATATATTGCCGTCCTGGCCGGGGAACTGCGTGAGAAGGGCGTTTTCAACATGTTGTTGTCCGACGGGCGCTATGTGATGGCGTTCTGTTCGACCAATCTGTTCTGGATCACCCGCCGCGCACCTTTCGGCGTGGCGACGTTATTGGATCAGGATGTAGAAATCGACTTTAGCTCCGAGACCACACCCAATGATGTGGTCACCGTGATCGCTACGCAGCCGCTGACGGGCAATGAAACCTGGCAAAAGATTATGCCAGGTGAATGGGCGCTATTTTGTCTCGGGGAGCGTGTAGTTTGACGCCAGCTGTGGCTGAATCACTTCATGGCTCAACGGTTTGCTAACGACGTAACGACCATCGACCACGGAAACAGTCGGTGGCTTACGCGTCTGTTCAAAATAGTCGTATCCCGGTTTTAGCTGTGACCAGAACTCTTTGTAATACGAGTTCTGGTGGCGCTTCATGTTGGCATCGGTCATGCGGAACGGGTAAATGCTGACCTGCACGCTGGACTGGCCAAATACTAACGCCCCAGTGACAAACTGGAAAATCTCATCAATGCCGTTGTCGGTCATGGCATAGCAGCCGACAGAAACGCAGGCGCCGTGGATCATCAGGTATTTACCTTCGTACCCGTGCGCGCGGTCATAGGCGTTGGGAAAGCCAATATTAATCGCTTTATAGAAGCGGCTATCCGGTTTGAGCTGACCGCGTTGTACGCTGTAAAACCCTTCCGGGCTTTTAAAATCGCCCTGACGTTGCTTGGGTCCTAATCCGCCGGAATAGTTACAGATCTTGTAGCTGTCGAGCAATTGATACTGTTCGCCCATTTTGACGTACAGATCCAGCGTGCGTTCTTCTTTAAAGATCTGAATATAGACAGGAGATCCCATCAATTGCTGCTTATATTCTTTGCTGACAGGTGCAGTTGGACTGCTACTGCTCAGCAAACCGGCAAATGAAACGCACGGTAATAAAAGCATCGCAAGAAAAAATGCGATTTTACGCATACTGCTTATTCCTTGATAAAACGGTTACACACGCCAGGACGGCAAATAGAGTCGCCAAATCGGATAAATCTGGATTTGGAGCGCTCACATTAGCACCAAGAAAGTTTTTCGCAAGTCTCTCGTGCTGCGTTTACACTTTAGTTTCTCTTTATACGCAACATTGGACTTAAAGGCAGTCAGACAGCGGCGTAATTTGTCGCTGCTATCCGTCCATTGCATAAGATTAATACTGACTTTCTAATCTATTGAATTTAAAAAATTAATCTATTAATAATCAAATATTAAAAAAGATATCCCGCCAATAGCAGTACACTGCGCCGAACGTGTTTGACCAGGTATTCTTTTTTCATGTCTTTTGCCACTGCACCCCGACGCCTTTTGCCGGGCCTGCTGTCTTTGTGTGTCGTGTTGTCATTACCGTGTATCGCCAAAGTTCAGCCTGTCTTATCAAATACCCCCTTAAACTATGCGGCGCAGTTGCGTATGCGTAATCGTGCCCGGTTACTAAAGCAGTATCATGTGCAGGTAAAAAAGCAGGCCAGCTACGTGGTAGAAGGTAATGCGGAAAGTAAAAAGGCATTGCGCCAGCAGAATCGCGTGCAGATTAAACAGCACCCGGAGTGGTTCCCAGGTCCGCTTAAAGCCAGCGATCATCGCTGGCAGGAACTCGCCGAAAATCCTCATTTTCTCAGTAGTGATCACCTGCACAACATCACCGAAGTGGCGATTCATCGCCTTGAGCAACAGTTAGGTAAACCGTATCTGTGGGGGGGAACCCGTCCGGATGAAGGCTTTGACTGCAGCGGGCTCGTTTTCTATGCCTACAATAAAATTCTGGCGGCGAAACTGCCCCGTACTGCCAATGAAATGTATCACTATCGGCGGGCGACAATTGTCTCTAATCGCGATTTACGTCGTGGTGATTTATTGTTTTTCCATATTCACAGCCGGGATATTGCCGATCATATGGGGGTCTATTTGGGGCAGGGGCAATTTATTGAGTCGCCACGTACCGGCGAAACGATCCGGGTCAGCACCTTGTCCGAACCTTTCTGGCAGGATCATTATCTCGGTGCCCGACGAATTCTGACGGAAAATACAATTCTGTAATAGTCAGGCGGTACTTTCAGCACCGCCTCATCACGCGTTAGCTCAACGCGCCCATAATTTTTAATTCCAGCTCATCCGGCACTTCATTATAAGACAGCACCTGTAGCCCCGGCGCGAACAGACGAGCATAGCGAGCGAGCAGCGGACGTAACTGTGGAGCGACCAACAATATCGGTTCTTTCCCCGCGGCTTTCATTTGTTCTTTTATCTGCGGCATATTGGTCTGGAACTGATTAAGCATATTCGGATCGACCGGTACGCTGTCGAGCATCACTTTGCCACTTTGCTGTGCCTGATTGACCACGTTTGCCAGTAAATTCTCCAGTTCACTATTGAGCGTGTAGACCGCCAGCTCATCTTTGCGTACAAACGGGTGAGTAATACTGCGACGCAGCGCAAGACGGACATCTGCCGTCAGCAGAATGGGATCTTTGGTGGTCGCGCTGCTGGCAACCAGCACGGTGGCAATGGTAACGATATCGCGTAATGGGTAATGACTCCAACTTATTGATAGTGTTTTAT
>NZ_SZXN01000088.1:0-20334 GCF_005281195.1 Citrobacter sp. wls613 | reverse complement strand
TAAAACACTATCAATAAGTTGGAGTCATTACCCGAATACCCGTTTTGATAAGCCGGGTAAATCGCCGTTTATGGATATGGATCTGATCCCGAAATATGCCGATGAAGAGACCGCGAGCGACGCCGCCGCAGGGGTGCGAATCGATCCGACGCAAACCCAAAATCTGGGGCTAAAAACCGAGGCCGTACGTCGTGGACCGCTGCAGTATGCACAAACGTTCCCGGCCAACGTTAGCTATAACGAATATCAGTTTGTGATTGTGCAAGCCCGCTCAGCGGGATTTATCGAAAAAGTGTATCCGCTGACCGTTGGCGATAAAATTAAGCAAGGCGCGCCGCTGATTGATCTGACCATCCCCGACTGGGTTGAAGCGCAGAGCGAATATCTTCTGCTGCGCGAGACCGGCGGTACCGCCACTCAAGTCGACGGTATTCTCGAAAGATTGCGTCTGGCCGGGATGCCCGAACAGGACATCCAGCGCTTAAAATCGACGCGGAAAATTCAAACCCGCTTCACCCTGCGCGCCCCCATCGATGGGGTGATCACCGCCTTTGATTTGCGCACCGGCATGAACATTTCGAAAGATAACGTGGTAGCAAAAATTCAGGGTATGGATCCGGTGTGGGTTAGTGCATCGGTCCCGGAGTCTATCGCCTGGCTGATTAAAGACGCCTCGCAGTTTGCGATTACCGTACCCGCCTGGCCGGATAAAACATTCACCATCAGCAAGTGGAGTATTTTGCCGAGCGTGGATGCCACGACGCGTACCCTCCAGTTACGTTTGCAGGTCGAAAACCCTGACGAGGCACTCAAGCCGGGGATGAATGCTTACCTCAAGCTGAAAACACAAAGTGAGCCGATGCTGCTGATCCCGTCCAAAGCGCTGATTGATACGGGCAGCGAGCAGCGGGTGATCACCGTGGATAACGACGGACGCTTTGTGCCGAAGCAGGTTGCCGTATTCCATGAATCTCAGGGGCTAACGGCTATCCGCTCCGGTCTGACGGAAGGTGAGAAGGTGGTCTCCAGCGGCCTGTTCCTGATTGATTCCGAGGCGAATATCGCCGGGGCGTTGGACCGCATGCGCGCCCGGAAGAGTGGGACGCCAGACGCCGCGGCTATGCCCGCAATGCCGACCCCGGCGACCCATTCACACTGAGGATATAACACATGATTGAATGGATTATTCGCCGCTCAGTGGCTAACCGTTTTCTGGTGATGATGGGGGCGTTGTTCCTCAGTATTTGGGGAACATGGACCATTATCAACACCCCAGTAGATGCACTGCCGGATCTCTCTGATGTGCAGGTGATTATTAAAACCAGCTATCCGGGACAAGCGCCACAAATCGTTGAGAATCAGGTCACTTATCCTCTGACCACCACCATGCTGTCGGTGCCTGGCGCGAAAACGGTGCGCGGTTTCTCGCAGTTTGGTGACTCTTACGTGTATGTCATTTTTGAAGACGGCACCGACCCTTACTGGGCACGCTCCCGTGTACTGGAATATCTCAACCAGGTGCAGGGAAAACTGCCCGCAGGCGTCAGCGCGGAAATGGGGCCAGATGCCACCGGCGTCGGCTGGATCTTTGAATATGCGCTGGTGGACCGCAGCGGCAAACACGATTTGGCCGAGCTGCGTTCTCTGCAGGACTGGTTTTTAAAGTATGAGCTGAAAACGATTCCCAATGTCGCAGAAGTGGCGTCGGTAGGCGGTGTGGTCAAAGAGTACCAGGTGGTTATCGACCCGATGAAGCTGACGCAATACGGTATCAGCCTGGCTGAGGTGAAATCGGCGCTGGATGCGTCTAACCAGGAGGCGGGTGGCTCATCCGTGGAGATGGCGGAAGCGGAATACATGGTGCGTGCCAGCGGGTATCTGCAAACCCTCGATGACTTCAATACTATTGTGCTGAAATCCGGGGCTGACGGTGTGCCGGTTTACCTGCGCGATGTTGCCCGCGTGCAAATTGGACCGGAAATGCGCCGTGGCATCGCCGAACTGGATGGTGAAGGTGAAGTGGCGGGCGGCGTGGTGATCCTGCGCTCGGGTAAAAATGCACGTGACGTAATCTCCGCCGTCAAAGCCAAACTTGAGACGCTGAAAAGCAGCCTGCCGGAAGGCGTTGAGGTAGTTACAACATACGATCGCAGTCAGCTTATCGACCGCGCGATTGATAACCTGAGCTACAAGTTGCTGGAAGAGTTTATCGTTGTGGCGCTGGTGTGTGCGCTGTTCCTGTGGCATATCCGCTCGGCGCTGGTCGCCATTATTTCCCTGCCGCTGGGGCTGTGTATTGCGTTTATTGTGATGCATTTCCAGGGACTGAACGCCAACATTATGTCGCTTGGCGGCATCGCCATTGCTGTAGGGGCGATGGTTGATGCCGCGATTGTGATGATTGAGAACGCGCATAAGCGGCTGGAAGAGTGGGCGCATCAGCATCCGGGAGAAAAGCTGGATAACGCCACGCGCTGGCAGGTGATCACAAACGCCTCGGTGGAAGTGGGACCGGCGCTATTCATCAGTTTGCTGATTATTACCCTGTCGTTTATCCCTATTTTCACCCTTGAGGGGCAGGAAGGGCGACTGTTTGGCCCGCTGGCGTTCACCAAAACCTATGCCATGGCTGGGGCCGCATTGCTGGCGATTGTGGTGATCCCAATCCTGATGGGATTCTGGATCCGCGGCACGATCCCGGCGGAAAGCAGTAACCCGCTTAACCGTTTTCTGATCCGCATTTATCATCCGCTGTTGCTGAAGGTGCTGCACTGGCCGAAGGCCACCCTGCTGGTGGCGGTGTTGTCGATCCTGACGGTTATTTTCCCGCTCAATAAAGTCGGCGGCGAGTTCTTACCGCAGATCAACGAAGGTGACCTGCTGTATATGCCGTCGACCCTGCCGGGGATCTCGGCGGCGCAGGCGGCGGATATGCTGCAAAAAACCGACAAGCTGATCATGACCGTGCCGGAAGTGGCGCGGGTATTTGGTAAAACCGGTAAGGCCGAAACCGCCACCGATTCCGCGCCGCTGGAAATGGTTGAAACCACCATCCAGTTGAAACCGCAGGATCAGTGGCGTCCGGGGATGACGATGGACAAAATCATCGAGGAACTGGATAAAACGGTCCGGCTGCCGGGCCTGGCGAATCTGTGGGTACCGCCGATTCGTAACCGCATCGACATGCTGTCTACCGGGATCAAAAGTCCAATCGGGATTAAGGTCTCGGGTACCGTGCTGGCGGACATTGACGCCACGGCGGAGCAAATCGAAGAGGTGGCGAGGACCGTGCCGGGCGTCGCGTCCGCGTTGGCGGAACGTCTGGAAGGCGGGCGCTATCTCAGCGTCGATATTCAACGTGAAAAGGCCGCGCGTTATGGCATGACCGTTGGCGATGTACAGCTGTTTATTACCTCGGCGGTCGGCGGTGCGATGGTGGGCGAAACGGTGGAAGGGATTGCCCGCTATCCGATCAATCTTCGCTACCCGCAAAGCTATCGCGACAGTCCGGAAGCGTTACGGCAATTGCCGGTCCTGACGCCCATGAAGCAACAAATCACGCTGGCGGATGTGGCGGATGTGAAGGTTGTTTCAGGCCCGTCGATGTTGAAAACCGAGAACGCACGCCCGACCAGTTGGATCTACATCGATGCCCGCGATCGTGACATGGTCTCGGTGGTAAACGATCTGAAAAAAGCGATTGCCGAAAACGTCCAGCTAAAACCAGGGACCAGCGTGGCGTTTTCGGGCCAGTTTGAGCTGCTTGAACGCGCCAGCCATAAGCTCAAACTGATGGTGCCGATGACGCTGATGATCATCTTCGTGCTGCTGTATCTGGCGTTCCGTCGTTTTGGTGAAGCGTTGCTGATTATCACCAGCGTGCCGTTCGCACTGGTGGGTGGGATCTGGTTCCTCTACTGGATGGGGTTCCATATGTCGGTGGCGACCGGCACCGGATTCATTGCGCTGGCAGGTGTTGCCGCCGAGTTTGGCGTGGTGATGTTGATGTATTTGCGTCACGCCATTGAGGCGGAGCCCGCGCTGGAAAATCCGCAGACCTTTACGGTGGCTAAGCTGGATGAGGCGCTGTATCACGGGGCGGTGCTTCGCGTGCGCCCCAAAGCGATGACCGTGGCGGTGATTATTGCCGGCCTGCTGCCGATTTTATGGGGCACCGGGGCCGGGTCGGAGGTGATGAGTCGGATCGCCGCCCCGATGATTGGCGGTATGATCACCGCGCCGCTGCTGTCGCTGTTTATCATTCCGGCTGCGTATAAGCTGATGTGGCTGCACCGCCATCGTTCGCAGAAATAACGCCTGAATAGCGTTGCGCCGGAGAACGTAATACGGCGCAACGCTATTTTTCCAGCGCCTTGACCCGCTTTCTGTACTCACCCGGCGTGCAGCCGTATTCACGCAGAAAGACTTTGTGAAACGATGATTCGCTGGCATAGCCCACCGCCTCAGCAATCACGATCAACGGCCGTGAATCACGCGCTAACATCTGGGCGGCGAATTGCAGACGCAATGTGGTTAAGACCGCGAGCGGCGTGGAGTTTGAGACTTCACGAAACAGTTGCGCGAAGCTGGCCCGCGACATATGCGCGCGCTGCGCCAGCTCTTCGACAGTCCACGGATGAGCGGGCAACTCCAGCATCAGGTTAGCGATAACCCCCAGTTTGGGATGCAGCAGCAGATTCAACATGTTTTTACCCGGTGCGACCCGTGTCAGCCACTCGCGTACAGCAAGGGTAAACAACGTGGCGCATTGCTGGCTGCATACCACCTCAGAACCTGGCAGCGTGCTCATTGATTCCCGTTGCAGCAGTTCAATCATGGCTCTCAGCCACTGACCAACAGGGCTATTTTCCTCGGGGGCCAGAATGAGCAATTCCGGCAGTGCGGTTAAAAAATAGCGTGAAGATGCCTGCAACCGTAGGCTTCCGCAGACGAGATGCGTTTGTTCCTCGCCTGACTGGCACAGCCTGTGGGCGGAGTTTTGTGCCAGCATAACCACTGCGCCAGGATGCAGCGTGTAGGACGAGCCGTCCGGGAGATCAAGCTGAGCCGCACCCTGAGTTACCGTATGCCAGCGAATAACCGACAGCTCTCCCGCCGCATGTGGCAACTGCCAGTCTCTGCTCAACAAGCAGTTTTTATCAATAGACCCCTGCGGGTCATTAAGCGTTAATAATCGGCTAAGCGCGTCCATAAAGACTCCTGAACAATTTTATACCCTTGGGGAGATATCGCCATTATCGCTATAATTTTATATTAAATTAATACCATCAAATGGTTAGTTGGTAATATGGTTTGTGCTTTCACAAATTTGCATGGTTCACTTTAGACGATTTGACATAAATAAGCGCGTTATGGATACGCTGTTCATGTTCGTCAGTCCTTATACTTCGGGTTAACAAATGAACAATGATTTTGCAAAGAGGCAGTATGAATCAGTATCAGGCGATCATTATTGGTTTTGGCAAAGCAGGTAAAACGCTGGCGGCGACGCTGGCAAAAGCAGACTGGAAGGTGGCGATTATTGAGCAGTCCAACACCATGTATGGCGGGACATGTATCAATATCGGCTGTATACCCACTAAAACGCTGGTGCATGATGCCGAAATGCAGCATGACTTTGTCGCCGCAATGCAACGCAAAACAGACGTTGTTCGCTTTCTGCGTGATAAAAACTTCCATAACCTTGCCGGTCTGGACAATGTCGATGTGATTGAAGGGCGCGCTGAGTTTGTTGACAACCATACTGTGCGGGTCATCCAGGCGACCGGCACGCGTGAACTCCGCGGCGAGAAGATTTTCATTAATACCGGTGCGCAGTCGACGATGCCTGATATTAAAGGATTATCCAGCACACCTGGCGTATTCGACAGCACTGGATTGCTGAATCTGGCGCAGCGTCCTCAGCGGTTGGGGATTTTGGGCGGCGGGTACATTGGCGTGGAATTCGCGTCCATGTTTGCCAATTTTGGAAGCAAGGTCACTATCTTTGAAGCCGCGCCGCTATTTTTACCGCGTGAAGACCGGGATGTCGCTGATGCCATTGCCCGCATTTTGCGCGACAAAGGTGTCGAGCTGATTCTGAATGCCAATGTACACTCTGTATCGTCCCTGGACGGTGCGGTACAGATACAGATGCCAGAAGAGACGCATTCGGTGGACGCGCTACTGATCGCCTCGGGGCGTAAACCGGCAACGGAAGCACTGCAACTGAAAAATGCTGGCGTGGACGCCAACGAGCGGGGCGGAATTATCGTGAATAGATATCTGCGCACCTCGGCAGATAATATCTGGGCCATGGGCGACGTGACTGGCGGATTGCAATTTACCTATATCTCGCTGGATGATTTCCGCATTGTGCGCGACAGTTTATTGGGCGATGGGTTGCGCAACACCGGCGACCGCCAGAATGTGCCGTATTCCGTGTTTATGACACCGCCGCTTTCTCGCGTGGGGATGAGTGAAGCGCAGGCCAGAGCCAGCGGGGCGGAGGTTCAGATCGTGACGTTACCCGTTACGGCGATCCCGCGGGCTCGGGTGATGGATGATACTCGCGGTATGCTCAAAGCCGTGGTTGATGTGAATACCCAACGGATATTAGGTGTCTCGCTATTGTGTGTAGATTCACATGAAATGATTAATATCGTTAAAACCGTTATGGATACCGGATTACCCTATACCGTTTTACGTGACCAAATATTTACCCACCCGAGCATGAGCGAATCATTAAACGATCTATTCGCATTAGTTAAATAATAAAACGCTGTGTCTGCCTTTTTGCCCCACCCGTGTGGGGCTTTTTTTATGCGTGTAGCACAGTACCTAAATAATACGTATGAACAGTTATTCTGGCGTTACGGATGGCAATAAATAGAATGTGTGAGTTTATTATATTAACACTGAATTGACTGGTTAATGGAAATAGAAATGAATATGTTGAAAGCAACTTTACTGATGACCTCTTTACTGACTGCACCTGTCACGTTTTCCGCGCTGGCGCAGTCGCCAACCGAAATTGCCCACGTTAGCGTGTCAGCCATCTCAGCCGCGCCTTCTGTGATTGAGGAGGCCATTGCAAAGCTGGCGCAGGAGAAACAGGCATCATCGTGGAAAATCACCTCAATGCGTATTGACAGCAGCACTTACGCTACGGCGATTTTGTACAAGTAAGGGCGGTTGGTATGGAAAAATATCTTCGCTTACTGGGCAAGGCCGATCGCATCGGATTAACCCTGATTCGCCTGAGCATCGCCATTGTGTTTATCTGGATTGGATTATTAAAATTCGTTCCATACGAAGCCGACAGTATTACGCCATTCGTGGCCAATAGTCCGCTAATGTCATTTTTTTATGAACATCCGCAAGAGTATCAGCAGCATTTGACGCATGAAGGGGAATTTAAACCGCAGGAGCGGGAATGGCAAGCAGCGAATAATACCTACAGCTTCTCTAATGGACTGGGCGTGGTTGAGATAATTATTGCCTTGTTGGTGCTGGCAAATCCGCTCAGCCGCAGGTTGGGATTAATCGGCGGGATTCTGGCATTCGCCACACCGATTGTCACCCTGTCTTTTTTAATCACCACGCCTGAAGCATGGGTTATGCCGCTAGGCGATCTGCACCACGGTTTCCCGTATTTATCGGGGGCCGGGCGGCTAGTGTTAAAAGATACATTAATGCTGGCGGGTGCAGTAATGATTATTGCGGATTCAGCTCGGACCCTCGTTAAGCAGCAGTACTGATTTTCTCACGTTGTACCCTCTGTAAGATAGTATGCCACTAGAGTTTAATACGGTAATTACCGGAGCCAGCATGATGCTGGCTTTTTTTTGCCATAAGCTAAATTCGTTATCCCCAAACCCCTGCTGAAAACGTCTTGTTATTCTTTTTTGTTATGCTTGTTGCGCAACTTAGCGTGGTTTTAGACTTCACTTCAGCTAGAATTAACCCGTATCAAACGTTTTTACATATCAATAAAACATTAAAGATAGTTAAAAACTTAAATTTTTATCAACAGTTTGACATGGAATCCACTAAGGTAATTAAGCGCCAGGAGTGGATGCTGATTTCGTGTTTTTGTCTGCGAACAAGACCGGAACATTTCTTAAATATGGAAATAAGGGTTTGAGAATGAGCTTTGGATTAGCAAAGGACAACAAGTTTGAAATCATAGCGATCCTGCGCGAAGAGTTGCACAAGAAGACTAAACTGGAAGTCTTATGTGAAAACAACAGCGTTATCACACAGTTAGAAAAGATTGATTTCGAGCGCTTTGTGCTTTCTCCGCACAAAGACATCGTTCCTGAAAAGGTCCAATACTTCATCCTGCACAGTGATAGCGGGATTGTTAAATTTAGCGCCAGATACGAACAGGCGTCCGCAGGTGATGCGCAAGCAGGGTTGTCGTACCTTATCCCGGATATGATTTTCTTTGCGCAACAGCGACAAAATCAGCGTTTCTCCTTCCTCAAGGGCTATGATTTTTTCTGTTCTGGTCGTTACAAAAACGGCGAAAATTACTCACTGAAGGTTAAAAATATTTCTCAGGGGGGCTGCGCATTAATCGTTAAGGATGTGAATGCACGATTCCTTTATAAAGATGCGGTTATTAAAGGTGCCGCCCTGGATTTTGATGTGTTTGGCAGTTTACTGCTTGATCTCAAAGTGATTGATGTCGTCATGATCAATGAGTTTGATGATGATAATCAGTTGTACTCCTGCTACCAGATATCGTGCGAGTTTGACTATAAGAACCGTCGTGAAGAGGCGGAAGTCGAGAAAATAATCATCAAATTTTTAATGAGTAATAAGATTCGAAGTTTATAAGGAACGGTGAACAGGATGTTGATGTGCGGCACTGATAATTTTGTGGGCAGCGGTATGTTCGCCTATCTGACAAGTAAACATGTCCCTATCAAAACATTCCCGTTTGAGGATATGTTGCAGCAATCATCATTGTGCCAACATCAAACAATGGTTTTTAATATCATTAACAATGAACAACCGTGTTCTGCAATTGTGCAGTTTTTGAATAAAAACCGATTTAAATTTTATAATAACGTTATTGTCATTGTCGCTGACAGTTTGGTGGCGAAATTATGTGTTGAGTTATTATATGTGGAAAAGACCATTGTCCTGACGGAAAAATCATCACTGCGTGATTTTGGACAACTGGCTACGCTGGCGGTTGGGAAATGGAATCCCCGACTGTATCGGTCGCAGAAAAGGCTCACGGAAAGAGAACAGCAGATCCTCAATCTGTTGGTAAGTGGTTATACTGCCAGAGAAATTTCTGAATTAGTCAGTTTGAATTATAAAACGATTCAAGCGCACAAGATGCGGGTCGTTACGAAACTGGGACTGGCCAATACCTCTGATTTAAATAAATTAATTATTAGGTTTACCCATAGCTTGTCTTTTTTACCCTGATCTGAATATTCTTTTCTGATGTGAAATACGTAAAAGTAGATACAATTTGGGAGTGATTTCGACTGGTTTTTGTTGTGGTGATGGGGGGGAAGGGGTGTGTTAGATTCCAGTGATGTGCTAACGGCGCTTGAAAAAGCATTCAATACCAGTCAGCTTTATATGGTTTATCAACCTATTTTTAACTTACAAACCCACACTATTAGTGGGTTTGAAGCGTTAATGCGTTGGAATAGCCCGCAGATGGGCATGATCTCCCCTGATGTTTTTATTACGGTGCTGGAAAATAGCGGCAATATATTTTCCATAGAGGAGATGGTAAGCAACCCTCCATGGGACATTGCCGCCTCCTGGCCAGACCCTCTTTCTCTCTCTGTTAATATTTCTGCCCTTGAATTCTGCGATCCACTGCTCCCACAACGTGTCAGACAAAATCTCGCCGCCAGTGGACTACCTGCTCATCGATGCCAAATAGAGATCACGGAAACGTCGCCGCTGTGCGACAGCCAGATAGCCGCTAAAAACATGACAGAACTGAAGGCGATTGGTGTGAAGCTGGCGCTTGATGATTTTGGTACCGGGCACGCGAACCTTAATTATCTGCTGAAGTATCCGTTTGATACCTTAAAGATTGATAAAGAATTTGTTGCAGGCATCGAGCCCGATACCCGATCGGCAAAGATCGTTGAGGGTATTATTTCATTAGCGCACAATTTTGGCATTGAAGTGCTGGCTGAAGGGGTAGAAACCCATGCCCAGTTAGAACGTTTGACGCTGATTGGCTGCGATAAAATTCAGGGTTTTTTTATCTCTCCTCCGGTGATGGCCGAAGACATTCCCGCACTGTTAACCCAATTTAGCCGTTAATCACTCTCTCCCTGGGCTATAACGCCTTTTTCCTGATGGCGGCGCACGCGCGTTATCCGGACAACCGCCGGACAACCGATGTTGATTCCCTCGCGCATAAAAAAGCCCCCTGTAATAACAGAGGGCTGGCTACGTTTACGTTAGATTAAAACGATTTCTTAAAACCAATAGATGCATTCACTGGGGCTTCAATCTGCGACTTACTGCTGCCGTTGCTGAATTGCGTACCCAATTCACCGTAGACCTGCACATTCCGGTCAATAGACCAGCTCAGACCGGCGGCGACTTCGGTGCTGGAGTACTGCTGTGACGATTCCAGCGTAGTGGTGGCAACCGCATTGCTAAACTGCGTCTTGTCTTTTGAACCCAGACCCTGCCAGACGTTCACCCGGCCGTAAGGCTGGAATTTGCCGTGGTTGGTATCATAGTCTGCGACCAGACGCACACCCAGACGCGCGGTAAACGAATCGGCGGTATCCATCTTGACCTTCGTTTGGGTGACGCCATCCAACGTACTGTTATCGAAGTTGCTGTACTGATAGATCAACTGCGCCTGAGGCTCCAGACTCCAGGCGCTGGCGCCTAAGCGGAATGACTTGCCCACTTCCGTTGAGGCCGTCAGCGTATTGCCTTTCACCGTGTGCGAGCCGTTATTTCCGGATGCCGACAGACGGGATTTATGGTTACCGTACTGCAGGACGTTGTCGACATACATTCCGTCATCCGAGAACCAGGTGGCATAACCGCCAACATAAAACGCGTTGTCATCGATATTACCGCCTTTGCCATCGCTGCCGGTTTTGGTGCCTTTAACACTGCTGTCGATGTCGAGCACGCTGGCATACATCCCGGCTTTCCAGCTTTCATTGGCGTACATATCGACGCCGACCTGGATGCCCATGGTATGTGAATTGGTTTGTGTCCCTGTCGCATCATCCAGCTTGGTTTTGCCGGAGTAACCAATCATTCTGGCCCACGCGCGGTTATCTTCATCAATACCCGGTTTCACCTCGTCACCCATACGCTGGTGCATGTTACCCAGCAGGCTGATGTCACCCTGGCGAACGACGCTGGCGAGGCCGGAGTACAGCATGGTTTCAGGACGGTATTCGCTTCTCAGATACCAGTTTTCACCCTGACCTTGCGCGTTACCGGCGTGCAGTTGGTACTCAAATGCACCCGCAGCCATGCGTTCAGCGGCAAGATGGAAGGCGTCTCGCGAGGTCTGCGCGGTGGTGGTGGCGCCATTCAGCGCGGTGACCACTTCGATGCCGTCACCCACGGTAGGCGCGCCGAGGCCGGAGCCGTCAACATCAAGCAACGTTTTCCCGCTGGCTTTACCGCCGTCGATAATCAGGCGATCGGCAATACCCGCGCCGCGACCATTCTGCGTGGCTGCCATGTTGATAGTGCCTTTCTCGCCGGTGTAGTCTCCTTTGACGGTTAAGGTTGTACCAATTTGCTGACCGATAAGCGACACATCGCCGCCGTTACTCAGCCCGGCTACCGTCTGGTTGTAGCCTTGGGTGTTAAGCGTAGTGTCCGCAACCACATAGTGGTGCGACGCCGCGCTCAGGGTGTTGGTATCACCCGCTTGCAGCACGCCGTGGGTAATCAGCGTTGCGCCGCTGTAGCTGTTTTTACCCTGCAACTCGGTGGTGCCGTTGCCGGTCTGGTGCAGTTGACCTTTGCCGCTGATATCACCGGTTAATGCCAGGGTATCAGCGCGATTGACGCTGAGCTCGCCATTATCAACGATATCACCCTGAATGCTGCCGATATCGCCGCCGGTGCCGAGTTGTAATACGCCCTGGTTGATGGTGGTACCGCCGGTGTAGGTGTTATCCAGCGTCAGGGTCAGTGAACCTTTGCCGGTTTTAATCAACTGACCATGACCTTCGACTTCGGTCAGCAGGGATACATCGTGCCCGTTGGTGTCGAACGTCCCGCCACCGGATTCCAGCGTTACCTGACGTGCGGTATCGAACGCGTCGCCATATTTCAGCGTACCACCATTAAAGGTGATGCCAGTATCTGCTGCGCCGAGGTTGGTATCACCGGCTACCTGAAGCGTACCTGAAGTGATAGTGGTGCCACCGCTGTAGGTATTGTCGCCCGTGAGGATCAGCGTACCAAGATCGCCTTTATTCAGACCGCCGGTGCCACGGATCACGCTGTCAATGGTGGCGGTGTAGTTAACGCCGTCTACCGTACCATCGCCAACGCGGATCAGCGTATTGGCGGTATCGGTGGTGATAGCCTCTCCGCCGACGCGATAGCCGTCGGTGGCGAATTGTGCACCGCTGATGATGACGTCGCCTTTGCTGTTATCGACCGTCACATTGCCCGCCTCGCCCTGGAAGACGGCAAACGCGGCATCGGTAAATGGCGCGTTCAGCGCGCCTTCTGGCGTGGATTCATCGGTGGTCCAGTTGTCATTCCCCTGGCTGGATTGCCAGATCCCGTCGCCACCGTTAATCACGCCGTTGTTTTTCAGGTTGCCGTTCTCACCGCCGGTGCCGTCCCAGAAGCGCAGCGTCAGCCCGGCATGGTTGACCAGGTTTACCTGATTTTTAACCGAGGTTTGTACATACAGGCTGTCCGCGGCTTCCGGTGCGTTAGCAATATCCATCACGTTATTGGTCAACGTGCCGGTATAGTTGATCACGCGATAAACCCCAACGTCAAAACTGCCGTTCGGTGAGGTCTCGATGTTGAGCTTGCCGTCAAGCGTCAGATCGCCGTTGACATCAATCAGATCGTTGAAAGCTCCGCCTGGGGTATAGGCCTGACCAAACTGATAATCCAGCTGTGCGTTATCGCTTAGCGTCAGCGAACCGGTGGTCAGTTTACCGACGCTGTTGATGGCCGCACCGGCGGTAATGTGACCGTTATCCTGCACATCCACCGCGCCGCCGATAATGCCGTTACCGCCGAGCGTAGCGCCGGTTTTCACCGTGACCTGGCCGGTTGCGGCAGACTGATTACCGTTGACCAGCAGCACGCCCTGGTCAACATCCGTGATGCCGGTCCAGGTGTTGTCGCCGGTCAGGGTCAGCGTACCGTCGCCGATTTTCACCAGGCTGCCGTCGTTGCCGCTGATAACGCCGCTGATAGTGTCAGCCAGATTTAGATTACCCAGCGACAGTTGCTTGTTACCCAGCTCGACATTACCCGCACCGGACAGTGAACCGATGGAGGTGGCGCTGTTGACTGCGCTGACATCCACCAGGCCGTCCGCCAGGTTTTTGACCACCGTATTTTCCGCCATCGCGTTATCAGCCGCGGTCATCAGGCCGCTGTTGTTTACCGTGGCATTGCCGCCGCTGGCGTTGTCTTCCAGTGCCAGGGTGCTGTCTTTCGCTACGTTGACCGTCGCGTTAGCGGCGGTGGCTTTATCGCGTAATACTGCTTTCGCTTTACCTGTCAGATTCAGGTTGGCGCTGGCGGCAGTGACGGTATCGGCCAGCGTTAACAGACTGTCGGCGATGTTCATGGTCAGCGATGTCAGGCTGGTGTCTGCACCATTGATATTCAGCGTTGCGCCGTTATTGACGTTAACAGTGCTGCTTTCATTGCTGCCGAACGCCCCGGTTTTACTGACGTTAACCGTCACATTATGGCTATTTCCGGTCCCGGCAATTTCGGTTTCCCCTTGGTAGCTGTTGGCGCGGTCAAGCGTTAAGATGCTGCCCGCATCGCTTGAGCTACTGGTCACTTTCAGCTTGCCATCACCGGTAATATCACCGGTTGGGGTGAAATGGTGCGAATTGAGATCAAACACCGCCGCGTTAGCATTGGCGCCCAGCTCGATGGTACGGTTGCTGGTCAAATCAGCGCCCAGTTGCAGCGTGGAGGCGTTATTGATGACCAAATCCGTGCCACTCTGGCCGAGGTTGCTGTCGGCGGAGATTTGCAAGGTGCCGCCGTCAATACGCGTGCCGCCGCGATATTCGTTATCACCGCTGAGGATTAGACGGCCGAGGTCGGTTTTCACCAGCGTCAGCCGATCGCGGGCGCTGGCCTCGCGAAGGATAGATTCAATGGTCGCGGTATAGTTTTGTCCCGCGCCACCGGCCCCGACGCGCAGCAGCAGTTCACCGGTGCCCGGCGTTTGACCCGCATGTGTGGCCGTTTCGGTGGTGGCATAAGCGTTGAGCGCATCGCCTTTCACGACATAGCCGTCGGCGTCAAACTGTGCTCCGGAGAAATTGACGTCACCTTTGGCGTCATCCACGGTGACGGTACCGCCTTTGGTGGTAAACACGGCGAAGGATTTCTGCGCCCACGGCGCGTTGCCCTCGCCGGTGGCCGTTGTCCAGTTGTTGTCACCCTGATCGCCAATCGCCATCCATTTGCCATCGCCGCCGTCAATCTTGCTGTCGCCTTCAATGCCCGATTTACCGTGGCTTTGGTTGACGGTTGCGCCGTCCCAGAATTGCAGCGTGACGCCGTTGGCGTTGACCAGGTTGACCTGTTTGTCGATAGCGGTCTGGACAAAAATGTTGCTCTTATCCTGACTGTCTGGCACCGCGCCCAGCTCCAGCGTCCGGTTATCCAGCGTACCGCCGTAGTTATAAATACGGTAGACACCCGGTCCAAAATTACCGCCCTGAGACGTGGTGACGTCCAGCGTCCCGTCCAGTTGCAGATTGCCGCTGACAGTAATCAGGTCATTCAGCGCGCCACCCGGCGTATACGCCTGACCCAGCTCGAAGGCGGAGGTGGTTTTGCTGCCCAGTTGCAGGCCGCCGTTAATGGTTAACGTTCCTGTGCCGCCTTTGATGTCAGGATCACCTGCGCTAATGGTCGAGGCGTCGTTCATCAGCACATGGCCGCCGATAGTGCCGTTACCGCCAAGCGTGGACATGCCGCTGACGGTGGTTGCGCCCGTAGCCGCACTCTGATTACCGTTTATCAGCAGCGTACCGTGGGTGACGGTGGTGTCACCGGTATAGGTGTTATTGCCCGCCAGGCGCGTAATGCCACCGCCGATTTGCTGCAGCGCGCCGATACCCGAAATGACGCCGCCGAGCAGCACGTCGTTGGCGCGATTAATCGCCAGTATGCCGTTGTCGAGGATGTTTGATACGGCGCTGATTTCGCCGGTATCGCCGCCGGAACCTAACTGCAGCGTCCCCGTTTGATCAATGGTGGTAGAACCGGTGTAGCTGTTATTGTTGGTAAAGACCGTGGTCCCGCCTGCCTTACGTTCAAATTTCCCGTCACCGCTGATGACGCCGTCGTAAATTTGCGCGGCTGACGTATCGCCCTGGGTATCAAAGATAACCCTGCTGCTGGTGCCCTGGGTTTTCACGTCATAATTGCCAATGGTCGCGGCGGTGCTGGTGGACTCGACGTGGTCGCCGGTACGCAGCGTTGCGCCATTGTTTACGGCAATGGTTTTGCTCGCCAGACTCAGATTTTCAACGACGCGGACATCCGCGTTTGACCCGGTAATGGTCAGCGAGTCCCAGCCAGTGCCAATGTTGGTGCCGGTGGTCTGGTTATCGCTGTTCAGGCTGCCAATTTTTGCACTGTCGCCGTGGGTGTTGGTGAAGGTGAGGGCGTTGCCCGTACCCGCAGCGGTAATGATATGGCGCGTTTTATCCAGTGATACATCGCCGATCTTGGCCGTATTGTTACCGCCGGTGCCGGCGAAATTCACCTCGCCCGCAAAGGTGCCGCTTTGCCAGTTAAAGGTGTCCGTGCCTTCACCTGTGTTGATCACGCCGCTGGTGATACCTTTGCTGATATCAATGGTGTCATCACCCTTACCGGATACGATGGCTACGGCCGTGTCGTTGATGGCCTGCAGGGTGCCGGTGTTGGTGATTTTTTTATTGCTGTCACCGCTGGCATCAATCACCGGTGCGCTGGTGCTGGCAGAGATAATTTTGCCGCTATTGCTGACGGCGCGGACGTTCTTCGCGATGATCGCAGAGCCGCCGGCTCTGTCACGCACATTGATATCAGCATTGGTGGTGAGCACACCATTAGTATTCGCGCGAATACCGCTGCCTTCAGCCTTAAGGACCTCAATGGTATAGCCTTTGCCTATGCTCAGGTCGCCCGATGTTTCGCCGCCATTACGTTGTTCAAAGGCGAAGCCGGTACCTTTCCCGTGAACGTTGAGGATATTTCCCTCGCTGTCACGATCGGTCATGGTGAGCGCCACGCTGGTGCGGATCCCCGCGCCATCGTTGGAGTCAATGGTCACGTTGCGCAGCAGGATATTGTTGTTGTTGGCATCGTTTTGAATGCCTGCGCCAGTTCCATCGGCGCGGATCATCACGCTTTGCGCGGACAGCGCACCGGCTTTATCGGCGAGGCGAATACCGTCAGCGGAACCGTTGGTGGTAATACTGTCACCGGAAATGCCATTAATCAGTAAACTGGCACCTTCAGTCAGTAGAACACCGGCAGTACCATCATCGACCAGGATTTGGCCCAGTTTATTAATCTGCGCACTGGCTCCCGAAGCCCGAACACCGATACCGTTACTGACATGCAGGGCATTGTCGGAATTGTTGGTGAAACGCCCGCCTTGCTGTACATCAACACCGATGCTGTCGGTGCTGGCTAGATCGATAATGGCGTTGGCACCAAGGGTCAGATTGCCGAGATTTCTTGCCACATAGGCAATAACCTCGTTACCGCCAGTTTCAGAGGTGATCTTCGCGTTTGAGGTGAGGGTAGTTTCAGTCGGGTTACCTTGCTCGTCGTCGCCATTCAACTGATGCGCCTGACCGTCAACAATCCCGGCAATGGTTCTTTCACCGGTTAAATTGATGGTGGTTTTATCGCTGATGTTACCTGTTGCGCCGCCTTCAATCAGCAGGGCTGCGGAATCGGAGCCTTTCACGCTAAACGTGGCTTCGCCGGTGTCTACACTACTGCCTGCGCCGGTGGCGAGGACGCCGACGGAGTTTTTGCCGCTTAAGGTCAGGTCGAGATTGGAACTCGAATTATCTTTCGGGTTGGTCGTATTACCTGCAAGTTTTGCACCATTAGCGATACGAAAAATAGTGGTGTTAGCCTGACCGTTGTCATTCATCACCGCCTGACCAATGTTGGCGGTAGCCCCTTTGCCATACAGGTAATAACCAATCTGGTGGGTGCTGTTGAATAGTGGACTGCTCAGGGTGTCGACATTCGCGATGGCGTTATCACGCACGTGCACGCCGATGTTCCCGGCTTTGTTAAGTGTGATAGCGGAATCGACGTTGACCGTCGCCTGACCATTAACGCCACCCTCAGCCCAGATAGCGTAGTTACGGTTACCCACACCGCCGGTACCGTCTACCACAATAGAGCCTGAGTCGCTGGTGGTCACCAGGGCATTTTTTTTCGTCGCGCTGACGTGAATGCCGACGTTGTTGGTGCCATTGACGTTGATCTTGCCGTCATTGCGAATGATCTGACCATTTTCAGCGCCACTGTCACGAACAGTGATGCCGTAGTTCTTGATATTCCCTCCACGACCATCGCCATTGACCACAATATTGCCGGTATTCAGCACGTTGCCTGTCGCGTTGCCGATCAAGATCCCCGCAGCGTTGCGTATGCCGACGCCCAGCGTGATGAGCCCCTTATTGATGACCTCGCTGGCACTTTTGGTCATGATCCCGGCGCTTGGGCTGGAACCGCCTGGCAGGGTGGCATCCAGGGACAGATCATTGGCGTTGCGACCAAGATAAATAGAGGCATTCTGCGCGTTGGTAAAGGTCGCGTTGTCGGCGACTTCTACGCCAAAGGCAGTGCCTTTACCATAGGATGCACCGTTTTTGCTCCCGTCGACGATATTGATAACGCCGTTATTCACGCCCTGCGCATCGTTGGACAGTTGCATGCCAATGGCCAGCGTCAGCGAGGTATCAGGATCATCTTTACTCCAGGGATCGGCGGCAGAGGCGGTACCGAAGTTATCGGTGGTGATGGCCTGGTTGATGGTGCCGTTGTTGGTAATGGTGCTGGCGCCTTGCCCCTGCATGCCAAATGCGCCGTAGCTGCTGACCTTTTGATTGCCGTCTTTATCAATAAACAACCCGGAGTTGATGGTGCCGTGGTTGGTAGCAGTGGCGTCTTTCGCCAGCATGCCGATGGCCAGACTTTGCCCGCCGGAGGAACGCAATGCGTTCAGTTCGCCGAGGTTAGTGATAACCCCACCGTCAATGGCTTTCATTACGCCATTAATGCTGCCGTCAACGGCGATCATCGCACCTTGATTCAGGGTGCCGGTAGTCCCAGCGCCGTTGGCATAGATGGCGTGCAGCTCACCACGCCCGGCGGTAGTGTTATTCGTATGCGACAGGCCGTCGGTCCAGACGTCGTAATCCCAGGTGATAACATCAGATTCTTTACCGGAACTAAGCACGTTTTCAATCAACTTGGCATACTTCGCTTGCGCAGCGGATACCGTCGTTATTTGGCTATTTTCGGCATCCAGCCACAGCTGGATCTGGCTGACTTTTTGTCCATCCGGTTTTTGTGCGGCGTCATCACTTTCGCCTAACAGCCAGCTATTGAACTTAGCCAGCTCCGCGGCCGTTGTAATCGAGAACGTTTTGGTACCTGTTTCGATAACCTCACCGGCATCGTTATAACCGTAAGCCAGTAGCGTTACATCAGTGCCAAATACGGAGGTGGTCCGTGAGCCGTGAAATGTTTCCGTTGGTACAACCGGGGCAGCGTTGAATTTTATGTAGTTATCGGACTGCCAGTTCACCTGGCTGTTGGCACCCTGCGCTTGCAGCAGTGAGGAGTCCTTGGCCAGCAATTCGATGGTATTGGCCTTGTCACGTACGTTAAGCGTGTCGTTGCCAATATTCAGATTGGCGATGCCTCCGTTTGTCGCCAGCGCGATACCAAATTGCTTATAGATTTGCGTTTGCTGTGGATCATAAGTATTCAACACCGCATCACCGATTTGTGATTCGGTGATAAACCCGGCTAATGCGCTGGTATCGAAGACTTTAATTGGCTCGGGCTCTCCCGGAAGTGCCGGATCAAAAAGATCAAAGTCCGTAATCTGCGAGGGTTTCGCTGATTGGTTATGAGTCAGGTATTCTGCCAGTTGTTCCTCGGTAGAGATCGTTTTTACGCTCTGATCCGGCCCGGTGGCTTTTAGGGTGATTTTTTCGTTTTGCAGCAGCTCTCTGATGGTGGTTGACTCCACAACGCCGCTTTGACCTGGGGCAATCGTTGGGATTGCGCCGCTGATGTTGAGCGCCTGACCGGTAGAGTTATCTTCATATAAGAAGCCATAATTATGAATTCCTTCATTTACCTCAGCTGAAATACCTCTCTGATAGTCAGTATAAATATTGTGCTCACCTGTATCGATAATCGGTGCCGCAGATGCCAGCAGCGAAACGCCGCTTAATGCACTGGCCGCCAGTACCGCGACAGTTTTACGCGAACTGCTTTTTTTCTTGCCTTTGGTTAATTCGGAAACGACAACCCAGATACCGAGTACCGCGTTCCAAATAATGCTGTAAACTTTATTCATATATAACCCTTATCTGCATTTTATATTGCATGCGTTATTACGTTGAGTTGTTGGCTATGGTTGGCACGCGGGAGTGCTACCTGGCAGGTCGATTTTTAAAAATGGGGATACCTTCCGGGTTTCGCGGAATAAAAGACGAACTGAAAGTGAGTCCCTTTTAAAAAATAATCGTTATGGTCGTCCTTAAATAAGTCAGTTACGGCTGGCTATAGTGCGAGATGGTGTACTTGAGCCGGGTATTGGTTTTGCCAAGCTTTCTGGCAATGTTGCTTTTGTACGCCCCAATGGTTTTTTCACTTTTTTGCGATGCGCCGGCGATTTGAGTCAGCGTCCAACCGCGGGCCAACATCATCATGACGTTAAATTCGTTTGCGGTTATTTTGTTATGTACTGCTTTGATAGTGCGTGATTTTTTTATTTGAGTGATAGAGGTGAATGCGTGCAAAAGTTGATCAAGAGAGTCGTCTTGATCGAGAAAATGGGTAATGCTGCCAACTTACTGATTTAGTGTA
>NZ_SZXN01000046.1:0-6938 GCF_005281195.1 Citrobacter sp. wls613 | reverse complement strand
ACATCAGCATCAATCCGGACTGATGCCTGGGTTTTCAGCGGCCGGTAAAACTGACCTCTGGATGCCTGCTTCCAGAACGCATCATCCAGCGGAGCGATGCCTTCGTAATCAATATGATTATCAGCCTCAGCAGCAAGAGTTTTCAATTCAGATGAACGCTTCTCTGTCAGAGGGGGGATTTCACTGCGTTTATATCTAACCATGCTCATAGCGTCTCCTCTCATTCTTCTCTGCTTTTCGCGCACTGATAAGCCGGATTATTTCCGTACCATCTTCAAACCGTGTCGTATGCGCCACAAGAACCACAACACACCCCTTCACCGTACCTATGGTCTGCCACCTGAACTCACCGTTCTCGATACGGTCCTGGGCCGACAGATGAAATGGATCATCAAATACCAGAGCTGCCTCTTCAAAACGAATTCCATGCTTACGGTAGTTCGTCTCCGCTTTGACTGAATCCCATTCAAACTCAAGCTCTGTTCTCATGAAATACACTTTTGTATATACAATTAAGTATAGACAATACCACAGGGCAGCAGAAAAAATAACTGTAAATTCAAGGCTACGCCAACCTACGCAATCAAACACACTTGACCAAAAAACTTTAATATATAAACTAGATGAAACATTAGGTTAAAATTAGAGGCGATTATGATTGCAGTCACACTCCCGGAAGAACTCATGGAAAAGCTCGATTATGTATCTAAAAAAACAGAGAAAAGCCGTTCGTTTCTTATTCGAGAATCCCTAGAGCGCTTCATTGATGAACTCGAGACTGAATATGAAAAAAGAGAGGTAAAAATAGACATGAATGGTTCATTTTACGAATTACTGGTTGATGAATGTAAAACGCCGATGGAGCTAACAACTGGTGCGCGAAAAGTTGCTTTCACTATGTTCAGTGATGAGGGAAAACTCTACGTATTAAACTCTAAAGGAAATACCCGTCCTCTTGATGAGAAACCAGCCAATGATTTTTTTGAAACATTCAAAAAGACTGGAAGCACATCACCAATCACATATCGAGATTCCACATTCAATGCATCCTACTTCTTAGCCGCAACTCAGGAGTTGATGCGTAGAGGGACGATTTAGCATAAGTGTAAACCCAATGAAAAAGCCCGCAGTCGCGGGCTATTTGTCTATGGTGACTAGTCGTTCGCGGGCGGTGTCGTAAACTGCGTTTTTATCCCGTTTGCCGACAGCCACGACCAGGATCACTAACTCGCCATCCTCGACTTTATAAACTAAACGCACCCCTGCGGCGCGTAGCTTGATTTTGTAACAGCCCTCAAGCCCACGCAGCCGATTAGCGGGCCGGTGCGGGTCTTCGACCAGTTTTGCTAACTTCTTTTTAAACTGGTCACGTACGCTGGCATCCAGCCGGTGCCATTCGTCAAAAGCCTCTTCGTAAAATTCAATGTCATAGGTCATCGAGTTTCACGCGTATCCGTTTGCCCGGGTTAGCCAGGCGAGCGCGCGCCAGTTCGATGATGTCTGCGTCTTCGTCTGCCAGTAATGCGATCTGCACCGGCAAGCGGTTATTCTGCGCAACGTACTCCAGGACAAGGCGAACGGCTTCGGACGTTGTAACGCCTAACGCGTCAAGCGCTGCACCAGAACGTGCCTTTAAATCGTCATCGATGCGGATGTTCATAGTTGCCATATACACGGCCCTCGATGTAATTACATTTGTATACACGAAATATAAGCAATAACCGTATAATAGGCAATTAAAATCCAGCCAAGGCGGGGTTGTTCATGCCTCCTCATTTACCATAACACCACTTTTACGCAGGCGTAAAAAAACCCGCCCAAGGCGGGTTTGATACTATGGCATGAGCTGGGATCGACTAAACCACTTCTGCGCGGCAGCATCATCTTGCTCTACCCCCCATCCATGTTTATACATCTCACCAAGAGATGCCTGAGCCCCTGCATGATCTTGCTCAGCCGCCAGAATAAACCAATTGAAAGCCTGCTTATCACTTTTCTCAACGCCCAGCCCAAGATGATACATCCAGCCAAGTTTAAATTGTGCGCTATCATGACCTTGCTTCGCGGCACTGAGAAACCATTCAACGGCAAACGCATCATTTCTTAAATCAGAAAAAGCATACAGTCTTCCAAGGTGAAACTGAGCCTCTGCATGACCTTGCTCAGCGGCTTTCAGATACCATTCTGAAGCTTTCTGAATGTCCTTATATCCACCTAACCCCAGATGATATAACCACCCAAGATTAAACTGGGAATCATCATGGCCTTGCTCAGCTGCAAGTTGAAACCAGTATATTGCGTGCTCATAATCCTGATTTACACCAAGACCACTGGAAAATATTTTGCCCAGATTAAACCTGGCCTGACTATCTCCAGCAGTAGCTAATGGTAACCAGAGCTCAACAGAGAACGACTCCATAAGGTCATCCCTTAATGGTTATCTGAATGTCATCCTCACTAACCCCAAAATAAAGTGACAGACCAGTCTTAGCTTCTTTCAGACTTAAAGGCCTGACACTAACATCCACTTCTTCGTACTCATCATATTCGTCGCTACCGGTCTGATTTACACCACTTAAAGAAGACGGTTCAACACTACCAAGGGGTTTAAAATTTAGCTTACTGAGATCTATCCCCATATCTTCAAGGTTTCGGTAAGAAACAGGGTTTCGATTTCCATCCCATTGGTTAGGAATATCAATCTCAGCATAAGAATCAATGTTGATGATCCAACGCTTCCCTGGATGGTCTGGAATCCTGCTAATCCCCGAAATTCGTCCAATCATAAAAGCATGGTGATGTTTTGCCTCTTGGGTTCCCCAATCAATCTTCGAGTTCTGAACGCAAACTACATACGAACATTTTCCCGCATGGCTGGCATTGAGTCTCCAAGCCTTACTTCCACCAGTTTTTAAAATCTCATTAATACCACGCGCGGTAAGAACAGTAATGCAATCAGTACTAGACATAGAAATCACCTTAAATGTATTTACAATCGGAATTTAAATCATCAACAGGGTGATTTATAGCAGTACCAAACAGAGAATACAAGAAAAAAACAAGTTACTACGCATAGTACTAAACAAAGTACCTGGCGTAGAACATGTTTATGCCAGGAATCCTTAGTGGATGTAGATACGTCATACCATACGGAGATAAAAGATGGTGCATACATCGATAGGGGGCTTTTTTTGTCTGTCGTCCGGCGGCAACTATCACAGTGAATTGAACATAACGTCTTAATTGCACGCACCGCGAAAACGCGCTCAGTGCGGTTCCGGCGCGTTCGCCGTAAAAGACCGCCTTATCCCTGGCTGAAATGCCGCAAAACGCCCCTGATAAGTTTTAACCGTATGCATGACTATGCACGGCACTGCCTGGTGCCCGAACTGGCGTGAAAGAAACACCGTAATGCGGATTTATCCGGGTTTACCTAAGGCAGATGCGGAAATTCGCGCGTAAAAGCCCCATAGCGCACGAAGTCTTGTATGAGCAAGCCACCGCCGCCAGATCAAGGGGACTTAGAACTGCTTTAGAATCGAGAGAAAGCCAGTCAAGGGCGCGTAGCGGCGAAGCGAACCCTTTACGGGCTGTAACGACCCCACCCTTGGGGAAGGGGGATGGTTCGCCACTGCGAGCCATCCTCCTGTTAAACCGGGTCTGACCTGTTTTTTGTGATACCCGTTCAGGGGATCATGCCTTCGGGGGGGCCGAATTCGAATGACTCAGCCTACTGAGGCAAGCCATCCCAATGGCGACTTCGGATTTGGGGGCAAAGCCCGCCACACCGTTAAGCTAGTCCTCAAGGACGACGCGCGACCAACCTCGTTACAGACAATTCCACTGGTTTTTTATGAGCGGGAAACGCACAGGAAAAAACAGGGGTAAAAATTGGCTTGTAAGGGGGTTGGTCGCGCGTAGCGAGACGGTGTGGCCGCCCTTCAGGATGTTATGCAGCGTCCAGCGGAATAATATCCTGTGTCGTAGAGATGGCGGCGTCCAGCAAGCCATCGGAACGCCAGAATTAAAGGGATTTAGCGACTCCCTGAAGACGGTTCATCGGTGAACGTCCTCGGTGCATGCGATTCACCGAGGACGTTCACCGAGGCCACTCACCGATAAAATCATCGGGCAGAGCTATCGGGCGCACCCTGTGCCCGATGATTACGCCCGACGGCCGTGCCCAAAAACCGAACCCCAAATTCAAAAGCAAATGCGCCTAACAGGTGGATGGGTCGTTCCAGCCCGTACAGGGAATGCTTTATGGAAAGACCGGTTCCTGACGCTACTGCTCACCGCACTGATCCTGCTGTGCGTCAGTACGGGCGGCGCATTCCTGGGGATGTGGTATTACGGGCGGTTATGCACTGACAGAACTACTTCCAGAACTTCCACCACGGGGAGTGCGCCGGAGAAGAGATCTGCGGTGCTGGCTGCTCCTGTTTATGCTCCAGAAGCAACATAGCCTGACGAAGTGAACTGATATGTTCATCCCTGGCATTCACCGCCCCTTTAAGCCCGTCATTTTCGGTCTTTAACAACGCAATCTGATGCTGTAAATCTTGTAAAATATCACTGTTAATCGCTGTAGCATGACCGTCAACACTTACAGCGTTTTGTGTATCGTCCTTTACACCACCAAGCGAACCAAAAACACGTATAAGCTCAGACGTATCAATGGTTTTTACTTGCTTTCCATGCTTTACAACCGAGGTGTAAGTAAGCGTTCCATTGTTAAGCATCTTGTAAAGCGTAGGGCGACTGACATTTACAAGCCGCGCAGCTTCACTGATAGAGACTTTCGCCATTAGTAGCCATCCTCTGATTCCTTCAGTCGTTCTGACAAAACACGGTAAAGCTGTTCCGTATCCTCATGGAGCTTCTCGCAAAGGTCAGCCTCAGTATCGAAATCCAGGGCATTGAGCTTCTCCAGCAAAAGCAGAGACTGACCCTGAATGAATTTGGCCATATTCAGCGCAGTTTTTTGTTCTTTGTTCACGAAAACCTCCGTGTGGCAGTACCAAATGCAGGATCTGATGATATTCCGCTTCCTCGCTCATTCGCTCACTACGTTCGGTCATGAGTCTGCGGCGAGCGGTGGGATTCTAAGTAACAGATAACGTAGACGGTAAGCGTGACCAAAAGCCAGGGCAAAAACGAGAAGGACACGCCCCGCCAGGGCGTTTTTCCATAGGCTTCGCCCTCCTGACGAGTTTCACAGAAATCAGACGATCTCCGGTACTCAAATCAGAAGTGGCGAAACCCGACAGGACTTAAAGATACCAGGCGTTTCCCCCTGATGGCTCCCTCGTGCGCTCTCCTGTTCCCACCGTAAGGTTTACCCGTTGCATTCCGCCGTTCCGTAGACTCCGTGGTGGCGTTTTCTCATTCCTTCCCGTGCAACTGGGTTCCTGACAGGTGGTTCGCTCCAAGCTGGACTATCTGCACGAACTCCCCGTTTAGTCCGACTACCACGTCCGTTCCGGTAACTTAACACTTGAATCCAACCCGGAAAGACACGACGAATCGCCACTGGCGGTAGCCACTGGTAACTGATTAGAGGAGTTGAGTCTTGAATTTATGCGCCAGTTAAGGCTAAACTGAAAGAACAAGTTTTGGTGACTGCGCTCCTCATAAGCCAGTTACCCGGTTAAACAGTTCCCCAACTGACTTAACCTTCGAAAAAACCACCTCCCCAGGTGGTTTTTTTGTTTACAGTAGAATAGATTACGACGACGGAAGATAGATCTCAAGATATTCCTCTCGCGATCCTCGAGATCTACGCAATCAAAGACCAGTGTCACACTTTGGCGAATAATTTGTTATAACAAAATTATTTTTTAGTAAAATCATTATCTTATAAAAGTTCTCATAAAAGGATTTTTAATGAAAAGTACAATACCTCTAAGTGTTATTGCATTATTAGTATTAACAGGATGCGCACCAAAAAGCATCACACATCAAGTATCAAGCCAGGAATACATATCTCCGGAAAAAGGAACAACTAATACTGCCTATATGGGAGACCCAATAATAAAATAAGCAACAGGATATAAAACTGAAATAATAAGTTTAGGTGATGCATCAGGATCTCTATCTGCAATAAAAAAAGGGACGTATTGCCACACAGGGAATAACATTTTTGCAAACCCTATAGACAAAAGCTCTGTTGGTTTAAAAAACCTATATGGCGTAGTCGTCAATGCAGTAAACTACGTCACTTATGATAAAGTAAAAAATACAGTATCCCCTCCAAACGGTACATCTTACAACGCTAATGAAATATCCATAAAGTACTCACAAAATGGTCTTTGCCTCATAAGTGATTCACTTGAAAGAACTATAGAATATAATGGAAAATCAGCAGCAACACTTAAATTCACGTACCGTGAGTTCTCAAAAAACATGGCCAGAGCAGCATATACAACTGATTTTTCTGCTGATTTACCAGATGGTGACGGCGTTGTTTCTTATAAAGGGGCGAAATTTAAAGTCAACAAAGCAGATAACTCATCCATTAACTACACTGTAATTAACGGATTTGATCGCGAGCAAGAATAGCACTCTAAAAATTCAATAAAATAAAATAAAATAAAATAAAATGGTTGTTAGAGATAATCAATCTCTCTACAACCATTTACTGCATACATATCAATTCTGCAAATTATTAATTATTATTGGAATACATATAATAATAAAAAACGAGATGATATCTTTCCGTAAAAATATATTAAGTGTATCTTATTCGCTGAAAGCTAAAAAAGGTTATAACAAATCCCGCATATAGCGGGACCGTGTTGTTGTCTGAAGTTACTTACGATGCAATTCCCGCAGCATTGCTTCACGAAGAATGGCGTTGAGTCTTGTCTGGTATCCTTTTCCGGGTTCTTTCAGCCACGCCATGACATCAGCATCAATCCGGACTGATGCCTGGGTTT
>NZ_SZXN01000029.1:0-2306 GCF_005281195.1 Citrobacter sp. wls613 | reverse complement strand
GGCTTAGCGTTGCACTTCGGACTTGAATCCGCCAATGATGACATATAAAAACTAATCACTACTGATAATTGCAGTACGGAGAACGTAATGGCTATATTTTCTGAATCGCCGGATAAACCGGTTACCATGAGTAAAAATGAAATCGACAAAACATACCGTTACTGGCGTTTGCATCTGATGATCGTCAGTTATATCGGGTATGCTGTCTTTTATTTCACCAGAAAGAGTTTTAACTTCGTCATGCCGGAAATGCTGGCTGACCTGGGAATAACCAAAGCAGATATCGGGATGGTCGGGACGGCCTTCTATTTAACGTACGGAGCATCCAAGTTCCTTTCCGGTATTATCGGTGACCGTTCAAATCCGCGCTGGTTTATGGGGTTAGGCCTTATTATGACCGGTGTGGTAAATATTCTGTTTGGCCTGACATCTTCTATTCCGGTATTTATTGCCTTATGGATGATTAATGCCTTCTTTCAGGGCTGGGGCTGGCCGCCGTGTTCTAAAATACTGAATACCTGGTATTCCCGTAATGAGCGTGGTTTCTGGTGGTCAATCTGGAATACATCCCATAATATCGGCGGTGCTATTATTCCTATCCTGTCAGGGAGTGTGGCACTGTGGTTAGGCTGGCGTTACGGGATGATTATTCCGGGAGTAATTGCGATTGTTGTCGGTCTGCTGCTCTGCTTCTTATTGCGTGACCGTCCGCGTTCAATGGGGTTGCCGACTGTCGGTGAGTGGCGCAATGACCAGGTGGAAATTGCCCATGAAGAGCAGGGACTCGGTTTATCACGCTGGGCTATTCTCAAAGAGTATATTTTTAAAAATAAAATTATCTGGGTACTGGCGCTTTCATATGCAGTGATTTATGTCATCCGTACCGGGATTAACGACTGGGGTAACTTATATCTGATTGAAACGCACCATTATGATCTGTTAACCGCAAATGCCACGGTAATGATGTTTGAAATCGGTGGTTTCTTTGGCGCGATTGTGGCCGGCTGGGGCTCGGACTTATTATTCAAGGGCAACCGTTCACAGATGAACGTGATTTATACCCTGGGTATTATCATCTCAGCGGTGTGTTTATGGGCGGTCCCGATTGACAGCAAATACGTGTTCTCCGCGCTGTTCTTTATGACCGGTTTCTTTATTTTCGGGCCGCAGTTCCTGATTGCGATGGCTGCCGCAGAAAACTCACATAAATATGCGTCCGGCGCATCAACCGGGTTTGTCAGCTTATTTGCCTATATCGGGGCATCTGCTGCCGGTTATCCGCTGTCCAAAGTGATTGAGGGATATCAGTGGAACGGATTCTACGGGTTGTTAGTGATATTGTCTGTGGTGCTTGTGGTACTGCTGTTTATTGCTATGCAACTGCAATCAGCAAAAGCAAAAAATTGCAGAAAAACAGTATAATCACGAAGCGCGAATTCAGATAATAAGTGCGGCACTGTTGCAAATAGTCGGTGGTGATAAACTTATCATCCCCTTTTGCTGATGGAGCTGCACATGAACCCATTCAAAGGCCGGCATTTTCAGCGTGACATCATTCTGTGGGCCGTACGCTGGTACTGCAAATACGGCATCAGTTACCGTGAGCTGCAGGAGATGCTGGCTGAACGCGGAGTGAATGTCGATCACTCCACGATTTACCGCTGGGTTCAGCGTTATGCGCCTGAAATGGAAAAACGGCTGCGCTGGTACTGGCGTAACCCTTCCGATCTTTGCCCGTGGCACATGGATGAAACCTACGTGAAGGTCAATGGCCGCTGGGCGTATCTGTACCGGGTCGTCGACAGCCGGGGCCGCACTGTCGATTTTTATCTCTCCTCCCGTCGTAACAGCAAAGCTGCATACCGGTTTCTGGGTAAAATCCTCAACAACGTGAAGAAGTGGCAGATCCCGCGATTCATCAACACGGATAAAGCGCCCGCCTATGGTCGCGCGCTTGCTCTGCTCAAACGCGAAGGCCGGTGCCCGTCTGACGTTGAACACCGACAGATTAAGTACCGGAACAACGTGATTGAATGCGATCATGGCAAACTGAAACGGATAATCGGCGCCACGCTGGGATTTAAATCCATGAAGACGGCTTACGCCACCATCAAAGGTATTGAGGTGATGCGTGCACTACGCAAAGGCCAGGCCTCAGCATTTTATTATGGTGATCCCCTGGGCGAAATGCGCCTGGTAAGCAGAGTTTTTGAAATGTAAGGCCTTTGAATAAGACAAAAGGCTGCCTCATCGCTAACTTTGCAACAGTGCCAAAGCGCTTGGCGTAACTTTTCCATAAATACCAC
>NZ_SZXN01000028.1:0-8560 GCF_005281195.1 Citrobacter sp. wls613 | reverse complement strand
TCGCTGGACTGCAAAAGTGCCAGGCTGTCATCGTCACGTTCCCGGGAAAACAACTGCGCCAGCCAGGCGTAAACGCAGGCCATCTGTTCTGTTGTCAGGGAAGAGTGTTTTATCATGACGATACCTTCTCCGCCGGAACATATTCGCACTGCGCCACCATTTTTATCGGGCCGCTGAACGCCGTCACGTTATCCACCTTGCCGGTATATTTCTCAATTTCCACCAGCGTGGTATGAGCGCTGGTCGCCTGTGCCAGTTGAGACGTGCCGATATCGATTGTTAATACGTTCGGATTGCCGTATTTACACAGCGCCCCAGTTTCTCCGCCGTTATCAGGGTCGTACCAGGCACCTTCATGAATACGCGCCACGCCTGGCGAGTAGAGATCGGAGACAACCGCCCCGGCCAGTACTTGTCCACGTGCGTTAAAGACACGGACAATATCACCGTTGCGAATCCCCCTGACGCTGGCATCCTGAGGGTTGATAAACACCGGCTCTTTACCGCTTACCGCATAATGCTTACGCAGCGCTTCAGATTCACAAAGCTGCGAGTGCAGACGGAAATCAGGGTGAACAGATTGCAGATGCAGTGGCCAACGCTGCGACCCGGGTCCACCATGTGAGCGTTCGATTTTCTCAAACCACATCGGATGCCCCTGGCAGTCGTCATACTGCATACCGGCAATGGTTTTCGAGAAAATTTCGATCAATCCGCTCGGCGTGCCCAGCGGCTCAAGATCGGGGTCGTCGCGGAATGCCTGATGACGTACAAACATCTGCGGATGTTCGAATTCAACGTACTCTTGCTGATTCCAGAAAACGTCAAAAGCGGGGAGATGAACGCCGCGCCCTTTCCCCTGCTGGCTTCCTTCCTGCCAGATCCGTTTCAGCCAACCCATCTCATCCAGCCCTTCGGTAAAGGCTTCTTCACGATTAAAGCGGCGGCAGAGATCGCGGAAAATATCGAAATCATTACGTGCTTCAAATTGCGGCTGCACCAACTGTTTCATGGCGATAATGCCGCGGTTGGAGTGGTTGCCATACTGGTCAAGATCGTTACGCTCAAACTGGGTCGTCGCGGGCAATACGATGTCAGCGAATCGACAGGTCGAGGTCCACTGATTATCGATGGCGATAACGGTTTCCAGCTTACGCCAGCCCTCAATAATACGATTGATCTGCTGGTGACGATGGAAAGGGTTGGTCCCAGCAAAAACGCACATCTTCAACGGCGGCAACTTAACGGTTTTGCCGTTCCAGTTAATTTGTTTACCCGGCTCAAGAATCGCATCGATAAAACGCGCGATCGGGATGGTGCTGCTGTACCCCTTATAATCAGTGCTGTCATGCACAGGAGGTACGGTGGTGGAGCCAGAAAAACCGCTCAGGATAATCCCTTTGCGGCTTGGCGTGCCCGCGCCGTTGTAGTGCCAGCCAAAGCCGAAGCCACCGCCGGGTAAGCCGATTTGTCCAAGCATTGAGGCCAGCACCACGATCATCCACGCCCACTGTTCCCCGTGCTGCATACGCTGGACGCACCAGCCGGCAATAATCTGCGTTCTTCCGCCCGCCATTTGCCGCGCCAGTTCACGAATCGTATCGGCATCAATCCCGCATATTTTTTGCGCCCACTGGGCATCTTTAGGCTGTCCGTCACTTTCCCCCAGCAGATATGGCAGAAACTGCTCAAACCCAACGCAGTAGTTATCGAGAAAATGCTTATCGTAGAGCTTCTCGGTATAAAGTGTGTGCGCCAGCGCCAGCTGTAGCGGCACATCGGCCTGCGGATTCACAGCGACGTGTTTAACCTTGTCGCGGCCCAGGTAGTCGTGCGTCGAGGTGATGACCGGATCAACGCTGATAACCGAGATCTCGCCGCGCGCCACTTTTTCTTTCAGTTGTTCGTAGTATTCATAAACATCATGATCCGGGCACCACCAGTTCGCCTGCTGGTTTTTAATCAGGTCGGAACCCCACAGCACAATCGTTTTGCTGTTTTTCAGCACCAGCGGCCATGAGGTCTGCTGTTCATATACCTCCATTGACCCGACCACGCGCGGCAGAATCAACTGGGCTGCACCAGTGGAATAGTCGCCCCCGGTACTTACGCTGTTGCCGTGCAGCGCAATGGCGCGCGCCAGCATCCCCGAGGCGTTATGGAACATGCCGGTTGATTGCCAACCGCTGGCCGTCAGCAGCGCGCTCGGGCCATAGGTCTTCTGAATTCGCTCCAGCTCCTGATAGAAGAAGTCCAGCGCTTCATCCCACGAAACGCGCACAAAGCGGTTATCTCCACGCTGCGTGGTATCGCTCTGATGGCGTTTACGCAACCAGTCGACGCGGACCATTGGATAGCGAATACGCGCCCCACCATGCACGTGATCCGGCAGTCCGGCGATCATTTTTGACGGGTACTTGTCACGCTCAAACGGTTTGGCTTCAATAAAACGCCCATCAACCACGGTGGCGCGGATTGCCCCCCAGTGAGATCCGGTCAGGATCCCCTCTTTGACGCCAGTTCCCTGCACCTCTGCGGCGTTGGCGCTGCGCGGTGTGAGCAGCGAAGGTCCTAACATACCAGCGACGGTCAAGCCGCCCAACTGCAGTAGAAAACGACGGCGAGATGCCTGAAAGAGATCGTTATTTTTCATTGCTTTCTCCCTTATCGCCATGCGGCTTGTCCGTGGTGTCAGAGGCATTCATCTGCAGATATTTCAGTAAGGTACGTTCTTCACGTTTATCCAGACTGGTAAATCCAATCATGCCGTTCAACGTGCCAATCCAGCCGTTGGCGTCAAAGTGTTCTTTCTCAGGTGCGCCGTGGCACTGGTTACAGGTTCCGTTATAGAGCGAGTCGGCATAAGCCCAGATTGGCTTAATGTCGTTAACCATATCGCCCTTCTGCATCCAGGCGGTGGCCTGCAGCTTGCTCCACTGCGTATTCGTTTCCGCGACGGTCGTTTGCTCCAGGGTTTTCACGTGCTGCTGAATGTCGCCACGAATGGAGGCCACAAAAATGCGTTTACCCGGCAATTGCGCCAGCACGCGCTGACGCCCGTTACTCTCTGTCCAGCCCACAATCTCAATTTGCAGCCAGTCGCCGTCACGCTTTAACACTTTTACTTCAGAAGCAGGCAGCAGTGAGCCCGCAGGTTCTTTATCCCCTTTGGCGGCATAAATAGGTTTGATGTCCAGGGAATAGAGCGTATCGCCATCGTCGTTTGCGTTGGCGCGTAACTGGTCAAACTGCTTGCGGAAACCGCTGCTCATATCGGGAAGCTGATGCGCAATACCTTTATGGCAGTCAATACAGGATTGATTGTCCTTGGCCGCAATCTTCATCTGACGCGCAGCTTCAGGGTGCTGTTTCGCGTGATCCATCGCATCATAGTTATGACAGGAACGACAGGTCGCGGAGTTGTTCTCTTTCATTCGCGCCCATTCGCGCTCCGCCAGCTCGGCACGTTTGGCTTCGAATTTCTCAGGAGTATCAATAGAGTGGGCAACAAAGGTCTGGTAAATATCGTTGCTGGCCTCCAGCTTACGTTTCACCATGCCAGGGATATCGGATGGAATGTGGCAATCATGACACTCTGCGCGCACCCCGGAGGCATTCTGAAAATGCGCAGACTGTTTATATTCTTCATAAACCGGCTGCATGCTGTGGCAGCTCACGCAAAATTCGGTTGAACTGGTTAATTTAATGCCAACGTGCGGTAAGACGATCAGCGCGATACCGACCACCATCCCGATGACGACCAGCGCCAACACTGACCAACGTGCGCTCGGTCTGAGCAGCGCCCTCCATAGTTTCCGCATAATAGCCCCTGTAAATATATGGTTTAGTTACAGAGGATCTTATTTCGCAAATGTGAACGGCAACACTGGTCAGGATGAATGGCTTGCGGCACAATGTGAACAGATATGAACAGAAAGAGACAACAACCAGGATGTCGCATCACATTGTCATTGTTGAGGATGAACCCGTTACCCAGGCACGATTACAGGCTTATTTTGAACAGGAAGGTTATCACGTCTCGGTCACAGCCAGCGGAGCCGGCCTGCGTGAAATCATGTCACAACACTCTGTCGATCTTATTCTGTTAGATATCAATCTCCCGGATGAAAATGGCTTAATGCTGACCCGCGCCCTGCGTGAACGCTCAACGGTGGGGATCATCCTGGTAACGGGTCGTAGTGACCAAATTGACCGTATCGTTGGCCTGGAAATGGGGGCTGATGATTATGTCACCAAGCCGCTGGAGCTACGTGAACTGGTGGTGAGAGTGAAAAATTTACTCTGGCGTATCGACCTTGCCCGCGAGGCGCGACCGGAGGCCAAAGACAACTGCTATCAGTTTGCCGGGTATTGTTTGAACGTCTCCCGTCATACTCTGGAACTGGGCGACGAGGCAATCAAACTCACCCGCGCCGAGTATGAAATGCTGGTCGCGTTTGTCACCAATCCGGGGGAAATTCTCAGTCGCGAACGTTTACTGCGCATGCTTTCGGCACGACGGGTAGACAATCCGGACTTACGCACCGTGGACGTACTGATCCGCCGTTTACGCCACAAGCTGCGGGCTGATTTACTGGTGACACAGCACGGGGAAGGCTATTTTTTAGCGGCCGACGTGTACTGATACAGATAAACAGGACGGAATCCGCCGGGTGACAACGAGCACTTTACATGCTGGCTGTCGGCATTTTTCGGGGTGAGCACCAGGATCGGGGGACTGATATTTTCCGGCACCGGTTGTCCTTGTAATACTCTGATAGCCTGCTGAATCGCCAGTTCACCTTGCCAGACCATTTGATCGCTGGCAGCCATAATGATTCTTTCGCGTTTAAGCCCGCGATACACCTGATGCGACAGATAAAAAGAGACGACAGTTAACGGCGCGCCCTGATTGCGCTTCTCCCCCATCGCCGCTTCAGCAGCAATTGCCGTACCGGCCACCACGTCGACATCCGGGTGACGCTCAAGCATCTCCTGCAGCAGGTTACGCTGTATTTCAATATCATTATCGCCCAACGCCACATCCACGATGCGCACCTGACTGCCAGCAATCGCCTGACGGAATCCGGCCACCATCTCACGACTGCCCCCGGCGTCATCAGGTCCTGGCAATAATAAGACCTTTAGCGGTTTGCCCGCGCTCCACTTAACCAAATAGCGGCCAGGCTGATAACCCATCTGGAACCACGGAACCCCAACCCGGGCTTTTACCGTTGCGTCATGGATAACATTCACCACCTCGATAACCGGCAGCGTGCCAACCTGCGCCTGCAAATCCGGAAAAGTCGTCGTGCTGCTGCCCAACAAAATGGCATCCGCGCCCCATTGCTGGCATTGAGCGATTTGTGATTTTTGCGTGTCGAACTGGCGATACCCTCCCGCCTCGAGCACCTTCAGGCTTACGCCGTATTTTTTCGCCGCCTCCAGCATGCCGTAATTCACGGAAAGCCAGTAGGAATCCTTCAGGCTGGGATACAGCGCGCACAGTTTCCAGACTTTGTTTGCAGTAACGTCCGTTAGCGGCTCCGGCACTGCCTGCTGAGTATCCTGCCAGCGCAGCAGTGCGGACCCGGTCGCGTGACCTAAGCCGGGAAAAAGTGTGATAAGCAGGAAAACCAATACGCGCATGATAGCCTCAACATTGATAAGGCTTTATCCTAGTTGCTTTCCTCTTTTGGACTCAACCTTTTTAATCTGTGGCGACCCGACAGTGAATTTATCTCTGACCAAACGACTGTGGATAGGCTTCGGGCTGATGGCGGCACTGACCCTCATTAGTACGCTGGTTGGCTGGTATAACCTGCGTTTTGTCAGCCAGGTTGAGCAGGCCAATACCCAGGCGCTGATCCCGACCATGGACATGGCGCGCCAGCTCAGCGAAGCCAGCGCCTGGGAACTGTTTTCCGCGCAGAATCTGACCACCGCAGATAATGAAAATATGTGGCTGGCTCAGGGGCGTATGTTAACCGCCCAAAGCCTGAAAATAACCGCTTTACTGAAAACCCTGCGCGAGCAGGGCTTTGACACGTCGGCCATTGAACAACAGGAAAAAGAGATCGCCCAGTCGTTAAGCCATCAGGGGGAGTTGGTTGGCGAACGTCTGAAACTGCGCGATCGGCAGCAACAGCTCAGCCAACATATTGTTGAGGCTACCGCCGACGTTGCCGAAATGGCGCGCGGTCAGGCCAGTAATGCCGCCACCTCGGCGGGCGCTACGCAGGCAAGCATTTATGATTTGATTGAGAGCCATCAGGGACAGGCGGCAGAACACGCTCTCGACAGGCTTATCGATATCGATCTGGAATATTATAACCAGATGAATGAACTGCGCCTGAGCGCGCTACGCGTGCAGCAAATGGTGATGAATCTGGGGAATAACCAGGCGCAGAATAACCTTGCAGCGCTGGAAACCCAGCTTAATGCCGCCGTCAGAGTGCTTCACCGCCGACAAATACGCATTGAAGATCCGCTGGTACGCACTCAGGTTGCCGGCGCTGTAAATTCGATAAGCCGTTATGTCGATCTGCTGGCCCTGTATCGTCAGGATAATGACATCACCACCCGCTTACAGATCTTATCGCAGAACAATATCGAGCAATTTACCCGTTTCAGTAGCGAAGTCAGTCAGTTGGTAGAAATCATTGGCCAACGCAATCAGACCGGGCTGGCGCATCTCAAACAGGCCAGCCAGCGCGGGCAAACGCTGCTGCTGCTGTTAGGTGCGGTGTCATTGTGCTTGTTAATTCTCATTCTTTGGCGCGTAGTTTACCGCTCGGTCACGCGCCCGTTGGCGCAGCAAACCCAGGCGTTACAGCGTCTGCTTGAAGGTGATATTGACTCCCCATTTCCGGAAACCGCGGGCGTTCGCGAACTGGATACCATCGGGCGGTTAATGGACGCCTTTCGCGGCAGCGTTCACGCCCTTAATAGCCATCGCGAACATCTGGCCGCTCAGGTAAAAGCTCGCACCGCCGAACTGCGTTCTATGGTGTCTGAACACCGGCAGGCGCGGGCAGAAGCCGAAAAAGCCAACCAGGCAAAATCGGCGTTTCTTGCCGCCATGAGCCATGAAATACGCACCCCGCTGTATGGGATCCTCGGCACTGCGCAGTTGCTCTCAGACAATCCCGCTCTGGCGCAGCATCAGGAGAATCTGCGCGCAATCACCGACTCTGGCGAGTCTCTGCTGACCATCCTCAACGATATCCTGGACTATTCCGCCATCGAAGCGGGCGGAAAAAATGTGGCGATCGGCGATGAACCTTTTGAGCCCAGACCCTTGCTGGAAAGTACGCTTCAGCTCATGCATGGTCGCGTTGTGGGTCGCCCGGTCGTGCTGGTTACGGATTTTGCCGACGATGTCCCCGACTCCCTACGCGGCGATCCGCGCCGCATTCGGCAAATCATAACTAACCTATTAAACAACGCGCTGCGCTTTACCGATCGCGGACACATCACCCTGCGTAGCCGATGTAAAGATCAGGACTGGTATATTGAGGTTGAGGACACGGGATGCGGGATTGACCCTGTCCATCAGCGCGATATTTTTCAGCCGTTTGTTCAGGTTAGCGGTAAACGTGGGGGGACCGGGCTTGGACTCACTATCAGTGCCAGCCTTGCGCAGGCGATGCAGGGAGAACTGAGCGTCACCAGTACGCCGGGAGTCGGAAGCTGCTTTCGTCTGCGTCTGCCATTACGGGCTGGCGCGATGCCGGTAGCTAAATCCGTTCCACGTGCCATATCGTTACAGGGTTTACGCTTACTGCTAATCGAGGATACCCCCCTCACGCAGCGCATCAGTACAGAAATGCTCACCCTCAATGGCGCCCAGGTCACCGCTGCCGACAGTGCGGCTGCGGCGCTCACCATACTGCAGCAAGACGCCCAGTATAATGCCGCGCTGGTTGATTTTGATCTTCCGGATATCGACGGCATCACGCTGGCGCAACAGTTAACCCACGAGTTTCCGACGTTAAAGCTAATAGGCTTTAGCGCACACGTCATCGACGAAACGCTAAGCCAAAGAACCAGCACCCTGTTTCTCGGCGTTATTCAAAAACCGGTTCCCCGGGATGAACTTAGTCGGCTCATTACCCATTATCTCCACGGTAACGCCCCTCTCCCGGTTGCATTAGAAAATGACAACCAACGGTTAGATACCCAGCAATTAGCCGGGGATATCCAGCTAATGGGATGGCAAAAGGTGCACGAATGGTTAGCGCTCTTTAAGCAACACACCCTTCCTGTATTAGATGAGATTGACGCAGCGCGCGCAGCATGTGAGTACGAGAAGATAAAACGTCTGGCACATCAGCTAAAAAGCAGCTGCGCCAGCATGGGGATGCGTTCTGCCAGCAGGATGTGCGCAGCGCTTGAACAGCAGCCGCTAGCTGATTTTTCACTCAGAGAGGAAGTACAACTAAGTCTTACAGAAGTGGAAATGTGGTTGGCAAAAGAAAATTTGTCGCGATTAGCCGAAGCTGAACATCAGAAGTGACGTTGAACGGGTCCGCTTGGAAAAAGGAAATTATCCTACTAT
>NZ_SZXN01000023.1:0-1738 GCF_005281195.1 Citrobacter sp. wls613 | reverse complement strand
TTCATCAGACAATCTGTGTGGACACTACAAAGAACGTTTCTTTAAGGTAAGGAGGTGATCCAACCGCAGGTTCCCCTACGGTTACCTTGTTACGACTTCACCCCAGTCATGAATCACAAAGTGGTAAGCGCCCTCCCGAAGGTTAAGCTACCTACTTCTTTTGCAACCCACTCCCATGGTGTGACGGGCGGTGTGTACAAGGCCCGGGAACGTATTCACCGTAGCATTCTGATCTACGATTACTAGCGATTCCGACTTCATGGAGTCGAGTTGCAGACTCCAATCCGGACTACGACATACTTTATGAGGTCCGCTTGCTCTCGCGAGGTCGCTTCTCTTTGTATATGCCATTGTAGCACGTGTGTAGCCCTACTCGTAAGGGCCATGATGACTTGACGTCATCCCCACCTTCCTCCAGTTTATCACTGGCAGTCTCCTTTGAGTTCCCGGCCGAACCGCTGGCAACAAAGGATAAGGGTTGCGCTCGTTGCGGGACTTAACCCAACATTTCACAACACGAGCTGACGACAGCCATGCAGCACCTGTCTCAGAGTTCCCGAAGGCACCAAAGCATCTCTGCTAAGTTCTCTGGATGTCAAGAGTAGGTAAGGTTCTTCGCGTTGCATCGAATTAAACCACATGCTCCACCGCTTGTGCGGGCCCCCGTCAATTCATTTGAGTTTTAACCTTGCGGCCGTACTCCCCAGGCGGTCGACTTAACGCGTTAGCTCCGGAAGCCACTCCTCAAGGGAACAACCTCCAAGTCGACATCGTTTACGGCGTGGACTACCAGGGTATCTAATCCTGTTTGCTCCCCACGCTTTCGCACCTGAGCGTCAGTCTTTGTCCAGGGGGCCGCCTTCGCCACCGGTATTCCTCCAGATCTCTACGCATTTCACCGCTACACCTGGAATTCTACCCCCCTCTACAAGACTCTAGCCTGCCAGTTTCGGATGCAGTTCCCAGGTTGAGCCCGGGGATTTCACATCCGACTTGACAGACCGCCTGCGTGCGCTTTACGCCCAGTAATTCCGATTAACGCTTGCACCCTCCGTATTACCGCGGCTGCTGGCACGGAGTTAGCCGGTGCTTCTTCTGCGAGTAACGTCAATGAATGCGGTTATTAACCACATCCCCTTCCTCCTCGCTGAAAGTACTTTACAACCCGAAGGCCTTCTTCATACACGCGGCATGGCTGCATCAGGCTTGCGCCCATTGTGCAATATTCCCCACTGCTGCCTCCCGTAGGAGTCTGGACCGTGTCTCAGTTCCAGTGTGGCTGGTCATCCTCTCAGACCAGCTAGGGATCGTCGCCTAGGTGAGCCGTTACCCCACCTACTAGCTAATCCCATCTGGGCACATCCGATGGCAAGAGGCCCGAAGGTCCCCCTCTTTGGTCTTGCGACGTTATGCGGTATTAGCTACCGTTTCCAGTAGTTATCCCCCTCCATCGGGCAGTTTCCCAGACATTACTCACCCGTCCGCCACTCGTCACCCAAGGAGCAAGCTCCTCTGTGCTACCGTTCGACTTGCATGTGTTAGGCCTGCCGCCAGCGTTCAATCTGAGCCATGATCAAACTCTTCAATTTAAGTTTGATGCTCGTGAATTAAACTTCGTAATGAATTACGTATGTTCACTCAGAGACTTGGTATTCATTTTTCGTCTTGCGACGTTAAGAATCCGTATCTTCGAGTGCCCACACAGATTGTCTGATAAATTGTTAAAGAGCAGTGCAAC
>NZ_SZXN01000022.1:0-2454 GCF_005281195.1 Citrobacter sp. wls613 | reverse complement strand
GTAAGCGTGCAGCGAGAACCGTATTGACGGGGATGTGTTATTCAGTTGGCAGTGCTACGCGCCAGGGGAGTAGTTCGCTGACCCGGTTTATCGGCCAGTCAGCTATAACATCAAGCACATGGCGAAGGTAGCTTTCTGGCTCCACTCCGTTCAGTTTGCATGTCCCGATCAGGCTGTACAGCAGCGCTCCCCGCTCTCCTCCATGATCCGAACCGAAGAACAGGTAGTTTTTGCGGCCCAGGCTGACCATCCGTAGCGCATTCTCAGCTATGTTGTTATCTGCCTCGGCCCAGCCGTCGTCAGTATAGTAAGCCAGCGCCGGCCACTGGTTCAGTACGTACGTGAACGCTTTCGCCAGTTCTGAGTGTCGCGACAGCGTTTTCACCTTTTCACGCAGCCAGCTTTCCAGGGATTTCAGCCGCGGTTTAGCTTTTTGCTGACGTTCTGCAAGGCGTCGCTTCGCCGGCATCCCCCTTATTTCCGCCTCGATGGCATATAACTCACCGATCCGTTTCAGGGCTTCCTCCGTCAGCGCTGACGGGGTGCGAACGTGCACATCGTGGATCTTGCGGCGGGCATGAGCCCAGCAGGCAGCTTCCGTTATCTGTCCATTGCGGTACAGTTCGTTGAACCCGGCGTACGCATCCGCCTGCAGAACACCGCTGAAGCCAGCGAGATGGCTCTGCGGGTGGATACCTTTTCTGTCCGGGCTGTAAGCGAACCACACTGCCGGCGCCAGCTCTGACCCGGCGTTACGGTCGTCACGAACGTACGTCCACAACCGCCCGGTCTTCGTTTTCTTATTACCTGGCAACAGCACCGGGACAGGCGTGTCATCAGCATGGAGCTTACCGTCAGTCAGCACATAGTCCTGAAGCGCCCCTTCCAGCGGTGACAGTAGCCGGCAACACGCATCCACCCAGCCCGACAGCAGTGAGCGGCTCAGCTCCACACCCTGGCGGCCGTATATTTCAGACTGGCGGTACAGCGGGGTGTGCTCTGCATACTTTGAACTCAGCACGCGGGCCAGCAGCCCCGGTCCTGCGATACCCCGCTCGATGGGCCGTGAAGGCGCGGGGGCCTGCACGATGGCATCGCACTGAGTACAGGCATGCTTTTCACGTACTGTCCGGATAACCCGGAAGGCGCTGCGCATCAGCTCCAGCTGTTCGGCGGCATCTTCACCCAGGTAACTCAGCGCACCACCACATTCCGGGCAGCATGACGCTGCCGGCAGCAGCCGTTTTTCGTCACGGGGAAGTGATTCAGGGAACGGTTTGCGGGTACGGGTCTGCCGCAGCGGGCGCTGCACGGCCGGGTCATCCACCCGGCCGGTAAGGGTATCGCTTTCTTTCTGCAACTGCTTAAGGTCGGCTTCCATCTTCGCGATACGGCGGGAGACTTTTTCGGAGCGGCTGCCGAAGTTCATCCGGCGCAGCTTATCCAGTTGCGCCTGCAGGTGATCTATTTCGCGTTCACGCTCGTTCAGCTTTTCCAGAAGGGCACGGTTCAGCGCCTCCTGTTCGGCAAGGAGACGTTTCAGTTCATCGATATCGTCAGGAAGTAAGCTGTTCATACCGGGTATATTACCAGGCTCATTCAGCGTCGACCAGGATAAAGAGGCCTACAACATAGTCAGTGACGTAAGCAGTCTTTTAGGCTGCCGCCAGTCGATACCTTCAAGGAGCATCGCCAGCTGTGCCGGTGTGAGGAACACTTTGCCATCCCGGGCTGACGGCCAGGCGAAGCGGCCGCGCTCCAGCCGTTTGGTCAGCAGACACAGTCCATCGCCGGTAGACCAGAGGAGCTTTACCTGACTGCCATTACGCCCACGGAAGATAAAAACGTGACCTGACATCGGATCGTCTTTCAGCGTCGTCTGCACCTTTGCCGCCAGGCCGTTGAAGCCGTTTCTCATATCGGTGATGCCAGCGACCAGCCAGATCTTTGTCCCTGATGGTAATGGGATCAACGTTTGAGCTCCCGTATCAGCAGGTTCAGGATATTTTCGCTGATGGCACCATTCAGACGGAGTGATCCGTGCCGGAACGTCACTTCACAGCTGATATTGAGTGATTCAGGTGCCGCAGCAGCTACAGGTTGTGACCGGGGGGAGGTTGCAGGGACAACATCTTCGGCATCAAGTGTTATCGGGAGCAGCTCAGGCACGTTGTTTTCTGTTGTTGAAGGAGGACGTAGTTTTCCTTCGCGCCAGTACTGGCGCCACTTGAACAGCAAATTATCGTTGATCCCATGCTCACGAGCGAGTTGCGCTACGGAGATCTCTGGTCGATGCGAGAGTTCAACCATTTTGATTTTGAACTCAACGGGATAATTAGGGCTTTTTTTACGCACTGCGGTTAATGATTTCATGGATAGCGTCCACCATATTTGGTGTCCATTATCCTCTCAGGAATTTCAGGATCTGCCAGACGGTGCTGAGACGACGCTTAC
>NZ_SZXN01000021.1:0-77515 GCF_005281195.1 Citrobacter sp. wls613 | reverse complement strand
CTCATATCAGGAACTTGTTCGCACCTTCCCTAGATAAATGACAATCACAGCCATTGTAAAAACAAATAAAAAAGCCGGAGACATACCCCGGCTTCTTTAGCGCAATCAGAAACAGACCTGAAAGGTTACGCCCCTTTCACTACAATAAGCGGTTCGATATCACTCTCTTTTTTAATCACCAGCGAATCGTCACCGCGCAGACAGGTGCCGCCGTAGTTACCGCCCACGGTGAACGTGCAAACCTGAATATATTTACCGGCAACGTTGGGCAGACACCAAAGCTGCTGATAAATGTTCTTCTGTTCAGCAAACTTACCGCTGGTCTTATCGAGCAGTTCTTCCTCGTGACTGACCAGATCGATGTTGCTGCCACAACGTCCTGCAATAGGTTTCACGGCATAACCGGTTCTCGCCAGCTCGTCGTTAACAGTGAAGTCAGTATCAAGCAGATAGCGATGATGAGGGAACAGTTGCCACAGGATCGGTAATATTGCTTTGTTGCCGGGAATAACCGTCCACAACGGCTCGAAGACCAGCACTTCCGGGCGCAGCAGAACATCAATCAGTCGTACTTCCTGGTGAGTATGTCCGGTACGAATTGGCACGGCAGCGTATTCGGTTTCGCTCACCTCACGCACTTGCTCGATCGCGGTTTCCCATGCCCAGGTTTTCCAGACGCAATTTACCAAACGACCGTCGCCGTCAATCAACTGGCCGGCATCATCCCAGCGTAATTCGTCCAGTCCGCGGAGGATTTTGCTGTCAAACCCGGCCTGATGCAGCGCCTGCTGCATAAACTGCGCATGGTAGTTCTCTTCAATGTCCTTGTCCTGCATGATGTGAACGAAAGGACGTGCGCGACTGTGCTTCCAGGCGCCGGCCAGTTCGTTGATCAGCCCTTCTGCAGGATTGTGCCCGCGCCCACGGTAGCCTTGCTCAGCCCAGCGTTCAAGGATCAGGCCTGCTTCGGTATGGCACGATGCGGAATCGGCGTTGTACTCGTACACCTTCAGCCCGCGCTCATCCATACAAAAATCCATACGACCGGTGATCATATGGTGCCGACGACGCTGCCATGAGAGGCGCAGACGCGGCCAGAGAATTTTTGGAATATCGAACAGCGCCAGCAGGTTATCGTCTTTCAGCACTTTGTCGGTGGCGTGCAGATACATCAGATGCAGTTCGTTGGTCGCTTTAATTAGCTCCTGCTCCGCGCTTTCAGTAATGGTGAAGTACTGATGCGGATCCCGATTGATCACATGACCATTTGCCAATACGTAGGCTTTTTGCAACGGATCCTGCTCGTTCAGCCACTTACCATCAAACTGTCCACTATCTTCCAGTCTCGCGCCGCCAATCTTCAGGGCGTCATTGTCGATCTCTGGCTGCGGCAGACTGTAGCGGGTATCGTCAGTTTGGATCATCCAGCCGAGGATCGTGGTGTCATCAAAGGTATCACGCAGGGTGTAGTGACCATTTTCAACCACCATCTCCAGCTCGCGGGTCCACTGCTGTCCGGGAGGCAGCGGCGTGTGGATCACGTTCTGTTCAGCAATACGGATTTTATTTTCCAGCAACTGGGTGACGACCGCCACATGGCCCGTTTCGTTGAACTCACCGCCTTTTTGCCAGATAAGTAGAGCGCCTGCTACCGGCGCGCGAGGTGAGCCATTAGGGAATGCTTGTAACGGCAGAATATTGTCGTTCACTACTTCGCGCAGGAAACGCAAGGAGAAAATCTCCCAGGCCATACCCACATCGGTGAAGACTACGCCATAGTTGAGAAAGAGAAAACGGCGCGCGAACTCGACGCACTGCCATTTGTGGCCCATGTATTCGTCGTCGATATAGCTGCGAAACGCAGCATCATCGTCGTAGTCCCGTGGGTCAAGGGAGCTGTAATCTGAAGAGTAGATTGCTACGCCGCCGGGGGCGTAGCCCAATAATGTCCCGAATGGGGCATCCTGACTGGTCGTTCCTTTGCTCATGCACCTTACCTCAAAACAATACAGCCTGAGCAGGGTGGCGTGAATTTTTCGCTCTGATTGCCTGCTCTGCGACACTAACCGGACAGAGGTTGACTTATCATACACCTCAACGCAGCGGCTGGCGCTCAGAGGCGAAAAATTCGTAGCAGGAGCTACGCTTTACTGAGGATAACCGGCACGCTTTTATAAGCCGGGGTCAGACTTTCAGTATCGACCGCATCGAGCGACAGCAGCACATTCGCTTCCGGCAGATACGCGCCGATCGAACCCGCCGCCATGTCGTAAATGACGACCGTTAGCCCGTGCATCATACGATCCACGCAAGGCTTACCGTGGTCATCCAACGCTTGGACGTTAACGACATCGCCCTGAGTCAGCCCGCGGGCCGTTGCTTCCACGGCGCTTAAAAACACCACATCACGTCGCCCGCTAATGCCACGATAGCGATCGTTCATGCCATAAATAGTAGTGTTGTACTGATCGTGGCTACGCAGTGTGGCCAGCACCAGCGCCTCAGCAGGCTGGTTTTCCCGCTCGACTGCACGCTGGCGACTGACGACAAAATTGGCTTTACCGTTTGCGGTGTGCCATTCACGCCGCGAAGCCGGCGTATCCATACGAAATCCACCGGGCTCGGCAATACGCGCGTTATAATCGCGAAACGCCGGAATAACGGCCTCGATGGCCTCGCGAATCAACGCATAGTTCCCGGTCAGCGCTTCCCAGTTTACCGGCGAGTGGGGAAGCGTGGCGCGAGCCAGCCCCGCCACAATCGCCGGTTCCGATTTTAGCCATTGAGAGGCCGGTTTTAGCGCACCGCAGGAAGCGTGGACCATCGACATAGAATCCTCGACGGTTACTGACTGAATACCCGTTGCCTGCATATCGCGTTCGGTTCTGCCCAGCGCGGGTAGCAGATAGTTGTGTTTTGCCAGCAGCAAATGCGAACGATTGAGCTTGGTCGCAATGTGAACCTGCATATCCAGCTTTTTCATCGCCTCGAAGGTACGCTGCGGCTGAGGCATCGCCACCGCCAGATTCCCGCCCATGCAAATCAATGCCTTCGCCTCACCACGCTCTATCGCCCGAATACTTTCCACGCTGGAGCGACCATGCTGACGCGAAACGTTGATAGAAAAATGCGCTTCCAGGCGCTGCAGGAAGTCTTCTGATGCCGCCTCGTTAATCCCTACGGAACGGTCGCCCTGCACGTTGGAATGCCCGCGCAGTGGGCAGATCCCCGCCCCCGGTTTGCCCATATTGCCTTTCAACAACAGCAGATTCACCAGTTGCTGGACGTTCTCGGTACCGTTTTTATGCTGGGTGATACCCAGTCCATAACAAATGATCGTCGCGCGAGATTTGTTATAGCTGTGTGCCAGATCTTCCATCTGGCTGCGCGTCAGGCCAGAGTCCTGCTCCAGTTCAGCCCAGCAACATTGGCGTAAATCGTCATACAACGCCGAATAACCCGCGGTATGTCCATCGATAAATTCATGATCGAGCGTCGGTTGCTGACCCAGCAAGATCCGCGCTTCATCCATTTCGATCAACGCCTTCATGATGCCTTTGAGCAGCGAGGCATCACCGCCCATTTTGACCTGGTAGTAATCGCTGCTAAGTGCTGTCGTCTGGCCGGTGAACATCTCTTTCGGGCTTTGTGGGAAGCTAAAGCGCTCAAGTCCGCGCTCGGTAAGCGGGTTAATTGAGATAATTTTAGCCCCGCGTTTGGCAACGTCGCGTAACGTGGTCAGCATGCGCGGATGGTTGGTGCCAGGATTATGTCCGATGCAAATCACCAGCTCACACTGTTCAAAATCATCAAGCTCCACGGTCCCTTTCCCAAGACCAATGGCCCGCGTCAGCCCGGCACTGGTTGGGCCATGACACATGTTTGAACAATCCGGGAAGTTGCTGCTGCCGTATTCGCGGGCAAACAGTTGATACAGGAACGCCGCCTCATTTGAGGTTCTACCGGAGGTGTAAAACTCAACCTGCTGTGCAGAGTCATAGCTGCGCAGTCGCTCGCCGATTTCCTGAAACGCAATGTTCCACGCCACGGCCTGCCAGGTATCCGTCACGGCATCGTATTTCATCGGGTGCGTCAAACGGCCTATATTTTCCAGCGCATAATCACTGTACTGCCAGAGTGCCGATACCGGGTGGCGGCTGAAAAATGCAGGTGAGGCTTTCTTACTGGTGGTTTCCCAGGACACTGCTTTTACGCCGTTTTCGCACAGTTCCATCGGCGCACGATGGCTCGGATCGGGCCACGCACACCCCGGGCAATCGAACCCTTTCACTTGGTTCATTTTGAACATCGCGATAATGTCGCGCGCGACGGCCTTTTGCGAAAACACCGAAGCAGTGACGGCTTTTACCGCGCCCCACCCACCCGCCGGGCCCTGATAACCGCTTACTCCTGGAACACCATTTTTCATTGTTACTGCTTTTTCACCGCCAATTATTGAGGGTAGTACGGTAGCAATTTCCGTCCAACATTGATTTCCTCTTCATGGAGTACGGTCTGCGTACAATGAACGGGTTAGATTTATCTTCCCCTTTCAGCACAACACGACATAAAGTCCCAATCTGTTAAATTGAGTTCTCCCTAACTGCTACACTGCTTCAACACAACCACTCAGAAGGCAGGTCACTATGTCAGACAATACTTATCAGCCCGCGAAAGTCTGGACGTGGGATAAATCCAATGGCGGTGCATTCGCCAACATCAACCGTCCGGTTTCCGGTGCCACCCACGAGAAAACGCTACCGGTCGGCAAGCATCCGCTGCAGCTCTATTCGCTGGGTACGCCAAACGGTCAGAAAGTGACGATTATGCTGGAAGAGCTGCTGGCGCAGGGCGTGACCGGCGCGGAATATGATGCCTGGATCATCCGTATTGGCGAAGGTGACCAGTTTTCCAGCGGCTTTGTTGAGGTGAACCCAAACTCGAAGATCCCGGCACTGCGCGACCATTCGCAAAACCCACCGGTACGCGTGTTTGAGTCTGGCGCTATCCTGCTTTATCTGGCGGAGAAATATGGTTATTTCCTGCCTCAGGATTTGCCAAAACGCACTGAAACACTGAACTGGCTATTCTGGTTACAGGGCGCAGCGCCCTTCCTCGGCGGCGGTTTTGGCCACTTCTACAACTATGCGCCGGTAAAAATTGAGTACGCGATCAATCGCTTCACTATGGAAGCCAAGCGTTTACTCGACGTTCTGGATAAGCAACTGGCGCAGCATCAGTTTGTGGCGGGGGATGAATATACCATTGCCGATATGGCCATTTGGCCGTGGTTTGGCAATGTGGTGCTGGGCAACGTCTATGACGCGGCAGAATTCCTTGATGCGGGGAGCTACAAACACGTTCAACGTTGGGCCAAAGAGGTTGCAGCGCGTCCGGCGGTTAAGCGTGGACGGATTGTGAACCGCACTAACGGGCCGCTGAATGAACAGCTTCATGAACGCCATGACGCCAGTGACTTCGATACCAATACCGAAGACAAACGCCAGGGCTAACGCAAGATTCCTTATCCGGCCTACATATAAGGCGTAGGCCTGATAAGCGAAGTCGTCACGCGCTGGTGACGTCGTAATCCATGCGGCGTAACGCGTCTAACGTGGCTTTGGCTTCATCTTCATCGATGATGCTCATAGCGAATCCTACGTGCACCAGTACCCATTGCCCGACCAGCTCAGCCGGATCGCCTTCACAAATCAGGGCAATGTTGACATCGCGCTTGATACCGCAAACTTCAACCTGCGCAAGCTGGTGAATATCTTCACCGACGGTCAGAACCTGACCCGGGACTCCAATACACATATCTGACTCCGTCCCATAGCAACCTATGGGCTATTCGACTTCAATACTTTTCACTTTCAGTGAATCGCCGCTTTCAACCCGCAAACGATCGCCCTGACAACGTGGACATTGCGCATCATGCTGGGTAATTTCCACAACCTGACTGCAATCCCAACACCAGGCCTGAGCGGGTTTGTATTCAATGTGCAATGCACATCCCTGCGCGACCGTGCCCTGACAGACGATGTCAAAACTGAAACGAACGGCGCTCTCCTCAACGCAGGAGAGCGCGCCAATTTCCAGCCAAACGCCGGTAACACGTTTAACATCGTGCTGCTCTGCCTGCTGCTGAATAATCTCAACGGCGCTCTGGCAAAGCGACAACTCATGCATTTTCACAGCTCCGACGGCCCAACAGCAACGCGCGACGACCAAGTTGCGGTGCGTTCGGATCGCTCACCGGCAGCGATAACAACATTTTTGCACAATCGTCAGTCAGGCGGACACCCTCTTGTGCCGACATGCTGTGCGAAAGCGGCGACATTAACGAACAGGACAGGTATTGCGATACTCCATCTAGCTCGCCTACGGTAAATGTCATCTCACCATACGGTAAACGCAGCCCCATTTTCTCGCTGACTTTTCGCAGGGGCCAGATCTGATCTGGCCCAGGAAAAATCAGCGCGCTCAGCATCCAGGGCGTGATCACACACCCCGTCCACTGGCCTTCAAACAGCGTAAAATCAGAGACATACACCGGCATATTCGGATGCAGGAACGAGAGATCGTGCATCGAACGGCGGGCTACCTCTTCAAACGCGGCCTGAATCTGCGCTTTTGGGGCTGTCTGAAAGCCTAAAAACTCTTCAGACATGGGCCGCCTCCCGAGGGATGGCTTCCACACCCGATTCGCGCAGCGCGGCGAGAACCTGCTCAAGCGCAGGTTCAATCATGGCTTCAACCGTCGGCGTTAGCCCGATATGCGGCTCCAGCGATTCCGGAATAACGCCGACCAGAGTCAGCTTCTTCGGAAACTCGCCGGTAAAACGCAGGGCCGACAACACGTCGGCCAGGCCAAGCTGGTGCGGCGAGATTTTATTGGTAAACAGCGCCGGGATCTCTTCATCCCGCAGGACCATCATGGTTCCCGGCGTGCTTTTTCTCGACACAATGGCGTCAGCAATGATCAGATGATCTCTGTCCGCCATATCGCCGAGCAGCTCCATCCCCGCTGTACCGCCATCCAGAACGTCAACGAAATCAGGCAGGATGTACCGTTGCTCTAATGCCTCAACGATACGTACCCCGATGGCTTCGTCAGTCAGCAAAATATTGCCGACCCCTAAGACTAATATCCGCATTACAGAACCTTAACTGAGACGACTTCGTTCCCGTCAACGTCCACCACATGCACCGCACATGACATACAAGGGTCGAAGGAGTGAATAGTACGCACCACTTCCAGCGGTTTGTTCGGATCGGCGATCGGCGTGCCTACCAGTGAACGCTCATACGGTCCCACTTCGTCATTAAAGTTACGCGGGCCAGAGTTCCAGGTTGAAGGTACAACCGCCTGATAGTTGCTGATAATGCCGTCTTTAATCACCATCCAGTGAGAAAGCATACCGCGTGGTGCTTCGAGGAAGCCGACACCTTTGAACTCGCCAGTGGCCGGGATATTCGGTTTCACGAAGGTGGTGTGGTCGCCTTTGCCGATGTTTACGATCAGCGCGTTATACTGATTTTGCAGAACGTTCTGCAGTTCACAGCAGTGAACGGTACGACCAATGATACGACCCAGCGTCGAATGCAGCTGTGCCACTTCGATGGTTTTACCGGTCAGCTTGGTGTAAATCGCAATGATCTCATTCAGCTTGGCATGGGTAGACTCGCGTTTTGCCGCCAGTTTACACAGCATGTTAGCCAGCGGGCCCACTTCCACCGTTTTGCCGTAGAAGGTTGGCGCTTTAACCCAGGAGTATTTGCCATCGTCAGACCAGCCGGTGTAATCCGGAACCGTTGTTCCTTCCCACGGCGCCTGCGGCGCTTCGTCTTTGTACCACGCATGTTTCGCACTCTCCTGAATCCCTTTGATCAGGTATTCATCAGAATGAGAGGTGATCGGACGATAGGTCGACAGGTCTGCATCGGTAATGTAACCACCAGGGAACAGGAAGCTGCCGTTTTTGCCGTCAGTCGGGAATTCCGGCGCGCTCAGGTAGTTTACCGCACCCTGGCCGCGTTCCAGCCACTCCGGATAGAATGCGGCAATAACCGCGGTATCCACTTTGTACACCTGCTCAACAAAGTCGCTCAGCTTATCAATGAAGGACTTGATGTACATCAGGCGTTCAAGGTTCAGCACGCCAAGACCGTCGAGGTTGATTGGGTTCGCCACCCCACCGACCGCCAGGTTCTGGATGTGCGGTGTTTTACCGCCCAGCAGCGCCACGACGCGGTTGGCATCACGCTGGCATTCCAGCGCCTGCAGGTAGTGTGCAACTGCAATCAGGTTCACTTCCGGTGGCAGTTTCATTGCCGGGTGACCCCAGCAGCCGTTGGCAAAAATACCTAACTGACCGCTGGCAACCAGGTCCTTGATCTTGTTCTGAACCTTAGTGAACTCTTCCGCGCTGTTCAGGTGCCAGGTCGACACGCCGTTCAGCATCGCCGAGGCTTTTGCTGGATCGGCTTTCAGTGCGGAGGTGATATCCACCCAGTCCAGCGCAGACAACTGATAGAAGTGCACGATATGGTCATGCGTGGTGTGCGCTGCCAGAATGATGTTACGGATGTACTGCGCGTTCACGGGAACATCAATGTTCAGTGCGCTTTCAGCAGCGCGCACGGAAGAGATAGCGTGTGTGGTGGTACACACACCACAAATACGCTGCACAATCATCCACGCATCACGCGGATCGCGATTCTTCACGATCTCTTCCATGCCGCGCCACATGGTACCGGACGCCCATGCTTTTGATACCACGCCATTTTCGATTTCGCAGTCGATGCGTAAATGGCCTTCAATACGGGTTACCGGATCAATAGTAATTCTCTGGCTCATGCTTTGCTCGCCTCATGACGATTTTGATCGTTTTGTTTTAAAGGAGGAAGTATCGGCAGTAGACGAATGAGTACGATGTATGCACAAATCTCAATAGCCACAAAACCAATAGAAATCAACAGTTCTTCCCAGGTCGGGAAGTAGTGGTAGCCACCACCAGGATTGAACGCCACCAGCGAATAGGACAGACGCCATGTTGCACAACCCAGCAATGCGCTCAGCGCAGACAGGTACAGCATGCGCGAGTCATTTCGCAGTTTCGCGATACGCAGTACCACCAACGGGAAGACCATCAGCACAACCTCAAGCCAGAACATGGCTGAGTAGAAATCGCCTGCAAACGCATACGACAACTTGTCCCGATAGATCAGTTCACCAAAGCGTAGAACCACGAAGATCGCCAACAAGACGCTAATCGTATTCGTCAGTTTGATGAACAAACTCTTCTCGTCCGGCCCATTACCTTTCAGGCCGCTTTGTACCAGCGAACCTTCAAAGATGACGATCGAGAAGCCCATTATAAAGGCAGTAAGCACCGAGAATAGCGGCAGCATTTCATAGGCTTGCCACAGTGGATGCACCTTATTACCGGCAGAAATCATCAATGAACCCATTGAAGACTGGTGCATTGTCGGCAGCAGTGCGCCGAGGGCGATAATAAAGAACATCACTTTGTTCAGACGCTTGAGCGAAACTTTCCACCCCAGGCGTTCAAACAAGGCCGGCGCAAATTCCAGCGCCATGATGCCGATATAAATGGTCATACAGACTGCCGTTTCGAACAGCACCGAGTTCACGTTAAAGTGGCCCGGAATGTAGAAGTACGGCAGGTTCCAGTAACGACCGACGTCGATGGTGATCGACAGGCCACCCAGAGAATAACCAAACAGGCTCGCCAACAAGGCTGGGCGCACCAGCGGGTGATATTCCCCTTTGTTGAAAACATAGACCGCCCATGCCAGTGCCCAACCGCCACAGGCAAAACCGGTGCCGATCAACAGGTCAAACGCGATCCATACACCCCACGGGAATCCACCGTTCAGATCGGAGACTGAGCCCAACCCGAAGACCAGACGTTTTACGATCAGGAGCATACACAGGACGATTAACGGCCCAAAAATAATGACCGGCTTGCTGATTATTCTTCCGCCCAGCGGTTTAGGATCATGACTCATGATCGTCTCCTCCATCGTGATGGTCGTTTTTCATATTACGACGAACCAGCACGGTTATGCCCGCCAGCGCTGCCAGGGGTAAAATCATGCCCTTATACAGGGAATGTTGAACATGCTCAGAACGCGCACCGGTTGACAGATCAGCCAGCTGTGGGAGATCCAGATTTTCATAAGGAACGCCCGTCAGTACCAATACCTGCGTACCGCCGCCTTCTTTCTCGCCGTACAGGTGCGGGTAATATTTCGGCACCGTGTGCAGATAGGTATCGCTGTCTTTCACCGTCTGACGCGGATAGTGGTATTCGCTGCCAGGCTTCAGCGCCAGGCGTTTTTTCGCCTCAGCCATCAGCTCTTCGCGCGTACCAAAAATCACCGCACCGGCAGGACACACTTCAACACAGCCCGGTAAACCACCTTTATCCAGGCGTTCTACACCTTTCTGGTTACACAGCTCGCACTTATGGAGTGCACCAAACGGGTTGTTGTAGTCGTATTTAGGCACGTTGTACGGGCAAGCGACCATGCAGTAACGGCAACCGGTACAGACATCTTTGTCATAGTGGACGATGCCGGTTTTCGGATCTTTTTTCAGCGCGGAGACCGGACAAACAGAAACGCAGTTCGGATCGACACAGTGCATACATTGTTTCTTGATGTACGCGTAGCCGTTCTGCTCCTGGTCTTTGTTAACGCCTGTTCCACTACGCCACACCTGAATGATGTTATTGGTGTACGGTGACAGTTTGTCGTTGTTCGACCAGGTTTGCTCCCCCTCAGGGTTGCGCGCTGGGAAGTTGATGTCCTGACACTTGGTGACACAGGCCTGACAGCCGACACACAGCGTCGAGTCATACAGCATCCCAAGGGAACCCGGGATCGGCGGACGGTTTTCTGCAGCCGCATGGCTGACGGACGGCGCAGCGCCCAACAGCAATGCTCCGCCAGAAGCTGCTTTAATAAAGTTACGTCTGTTCACGGTTATTCTCCCCGTGAGTCAGCGTTATCTTTCTTTTGCTGACGTCCCAGTTCACGTACCGCCATCACGCTGACGCCGGCCACCAGTCCTACTACGCCACCCAGCAGCCCAATAGCCCCAGCAGAAATGTTGCCACCTTCTTTCAGGTTGACATCCGGCTTCTCTGAACGCGGAGTTTGGTTTTCCACAGAAGCGAGTTGGTGAATGCCTTTATGGAAACCGACGCCTTCTTCGTTACAGCCGTAGCAAGGGTGACCGATCGCCACTGGCCACACGCCGCCAACATCACAGAACTGTAACGTTGAGCAGTTGCCGTAGGTTTCTGGCCCTTTACAGCCCAGATGGTAGAGGCACCAGCCTTCACGATGGCCTTCATCGCCGAACTCTTTAGCAAAACGACCCGCATCAAAGTGCGGACGACGCTCGCAGTGTTCGTGGATCAGACGACCGTAGGCAAACGTTGGACGGTTTTTCGCATCCAGCTTCGGTGGCTTACCGTAGGTGATGATGTGTGCGACCGTTGCGAGGAAGTTATGCGGGTTCGGCGGACAGCCTGGGATATTGATGATGGTTTTGCCTGGCAGGACTTCCTGCAAGCCAACTGCCCCCGTTGGGTTAACGCCTGCGGCAGCAACACCACCCCATGCGGCACATGAGCCGATAGCAATGATCGCCGCAGCGCCTTCGGCCGCCTTGCGGATATGATCCACAATAGGCTCACCGGCAACCATGCAGTAAACACCGTTATCTTTCAGTGGGATAGAACCATCTACGACCAGAACATACTGCCCTTTGTACTTCTCCAGAGCGTTATGTTTGTTCTCTTCGACCTGGTGGCCGAAGGCGGCGGAAAGCACCTCATGGTATTCCAGAGAGATCGTCTCCAGGACGAGGTTTTCCACGGTAGGGTGTGTCGCACGAAGTAGCGATTCAGTACAGCCCGTACACTCCTGAGCACCTATCCAGATAACCGGCGGGCGCTGAGGGCGGGATACTGATTCCGCCATTTCTGCGGCGGCTTTGCTACTCAGCCCCATGGTAGCGGCCAATGCTGCACAAAGCTTCATGAAATCACGGCGATTGATGCCGTTCGAATTGATGAGAGAGTTATCTCCAGTCATTTTATTGTTATTCCGTTGCGAAGACCTGGCTTTTATTTTGCACCATTCGCATGTTGCTTATTGCGATCGGCGCGCCATTACCACACTTTTTATATGGTTATGTGCGTTATAATACTTCGGCAGGGCAACAAAACGAAGGTGTAGGTCAATAGTGTAATTAATTAAAGCAAGATAATACCCCTTTCGGATCAAGCTTCGAGCCGATAACCGGCCATGAAAAAGCGAATTGTTGTACTGGACTGGTTCTCCTTGAAGAAATCCATCACCATTTCTTTATCCAGCCCGTAGCGGCGCGTGAGGATCCCCGCCTCCCACGCACTCAGTTGCCGATCGCCCGTTCGTTCAAACATCCGATGTGAAAAGCCCAGCACAAAGCCACGCTTATAGTCAGCACAAAAATTCGCCACCGTTCGCGCGCTATCTGCACTTGAGGCGTTTAATCCTGCCATCAGGCCTTTTCCAAAATGGTTATCCATGCATTACCTCCAATCGCTATATAATAAATTATATAGCGATTTTTTAAGCAAAGGCCAGAGGTATCACGCACTTTTTTGTGCCAGATTAAAAGGCCACCCATTCATCCGGTTTAGATGCTTTAGGCGCAGCGCTTTCTTCGGTGGGTAAAACGGTGTTGGTTGGTGCATGCTGCACGTCACTTGCGGAAAGCCGGAACTGCTGAACGGCACGCTGCAGGTCTTCGGTTTGTCGCTCCAACGCCACTGCCGCCGCCGATACCTGCTCCACCAGCGCGGCGTTTTGTTGGGTCACGCTGTCCATTTGTGTGATCGCGACGCTCACCTGTGAGATGCCTTTATTCTGCTCTTCAGAGGCGGAGGCAATTTGTTTCATAATTGCCGTCACTTCGGTTGCTCCGCGCAGAATAGCGTCCATCGTCAAGCCGGTCTCCTTGACCAGACGCGCGCCCTGATCGACACGGCGCGCCGACTCGCCAATCAACGTCTCAATCTCTTTCGCCGCGCCTGCGCTGCGGCTGGCAAGATTTCGCACCTCACCGGCAACCACCGCAAAACCACGGCCCTGTTCGCCCGCTCGGGCCGCTTCGACGGCGGCGTTGAGCGCCAGGATGTTGGTCTGGAATGCGATGCTGTTAATAACTGAGGTAATTTCGGCGATCTGCTTAGAACTGGCAGCAATCCCGTCCATGGTATCCACTACCTGCGAAACCAGCGTGCTGCCTTTGCCCGCCGTTTCTGATGCCGTATCGGCAAGCTGGCTGGCCTCGCGCGCATTCTCAGCATTCAGTTTCACCGTGGCGGTGAGTTGCTCCATGCTGGCGGCGGTCTCTTCCAGCGCTGCGGCCTGCTCTTCCGTACGCGAAGAAAGATCGTTATTGCCGCTGGAAATCTCCGTCGCGCCGCGCCAGATGTTGTCACTGCCTGACCGAATCGTACTGACGGCTTCACGCAGGCTGTCCTGCATCGCACTGAGTAAAGGCACCAGTTGCCCTACGCAATTACGACCAAATTCTTCAATCGGATGGCTAAGGTCGCCGTGGGCAATCTGGCGGAACTGCTGGCGAATGCGTGCCAGCGGCTTCACCATCATTGCCACAAGATAGCGGTCGGTAAAGATAAGAATGGCAATACCGAGGATAACGGCGGTGATAATCAAGGTGCGGATAATCGATGTTTTACCGTCGACCATAATGCGCGTCGCATCCAGTCGCTTACCGGCGGCGGTATTAAACCGCTCGGCGCTGGCACCAAAATCGCGGCTTAGCGCCGGTGTAACGGTGCTGGCATGCTCTGACCAGGCGGTAAGCGATCCCTGCTGCGCCAGTTGCATCTGCGGGATCACACCTTTCTCCAGCAGCGCTTGCCACGTCGTCAGCACCGCGGTGGCAATTTCCGCATCCATCGGCCCCGGCGACAGCGTTTTCATCTGCTCAAGTTTTTTACGCATGCCATCCAGAGATTGCTGAGCCGGACCAAAGTCAGGCGTTCCGCCGCCGATTTTGACATCCACAGCTCGGCTTAGCCGCGTGACAAAGCGAAAGTACTGATCGTTCCCCTGACTAAGAACCGTCATCTGCTGTACGAGATGACGATCAATCTCATTGCCTTCTGATATTTTAGATAACGAATGGAGGCTAAATAACCCCACGCCCGACCAGAGCAGGCAAAATAGTCCCAGTATTGCCAGCATGACAATACGAATAGTGAAGTTTTGCAGCAAACGCATAATAGTTTCCTTGCCGTAGATGAGGATTTTCGCCATCAGGCGAGACTTATCCTTGTTATCGGCAGGTCACGAAGAAGATATAATGCGTTGTTTATTTTTTTACTTTTTTAAGCACATCGACTCTTCCTGTTCCTCCCCGTTATATCGATATGAAGGCTAATAAAACCAGCAATTATTATTACCTGGGGAATCAAATCCATACGTTAATTAAGTGCGTACCTATCTGGCCCGACGCCTGAGGGTTACTTTCAACACGAAACACAACTCTCAGTTTTTCATCTCAATGTGACCTGGTGAACGGGATAATCATCGTGAAACAGCTAGAATAGAAACGTCGTTTCGAAATTCACCTGCACGATTAACCTGCACTAAGGAGATCTCATGGCCTGGTTTGCCAACCCTGAACGTTATGAGCAAATGCTCTATCGCTACTGTGGTCGCAGCGGTTTGCGCTTGCCTGCACTGTCGCTGGGTTTATGGCACAGTTTTGGACACGTCCAAGCACTGGATTCACAGCGTGCCCTGCTGCGTAAAGCATTTGATTTAGGCATCACGCATTTCGATTTAGCCAATAACTACGGGCCGCCGCCGGGCAGCGCTGAAGAAAACTTCGGCCGATTATTGCGTGAGGATTTCGCGCAGTACCGTGACGAATTAATCATCTCTACCAAGGCTGGCTACGACATGTGGCCGGGACCGTACGGTTCTGGCGGCTCGCGTAAGTATCTGCTTGCCAGCCTCGACCAGAGCCTGACACGCATGGGCCTCGACTACGTCGACATTTTCTATTCTCACCGCGTTGACGAAAGTACGCCAATGGAAGAGACCGCTGCGGCGCTGGCTCACGCCGTGCAAAGTGGCAAAGCGTTGTATGTTGGTATTTCATCTTATTCCCCGGAGCGCACGCAAATAATGGCCGACCTGCTGCGGGAATGGAAAATTCCGCTGCTGATCCACCAACCGTCCTACAACCTGCTTAATCGCTGGGTCGACAGCAGTGGCCTGCTGGATACGCTGGACACAAACGGTATTGGTTGCATCGCCTTTACCCCGCTGGCTCAGGGGTTGCTGACGGGGAAATACCTGAACGGTATTCCAGAAGGTTCGCGTATGCAGCGTGAAGGGAAAAAAGCCCGTGGCCTGACGGAAAATATGCTGACGGAAGAAAATCTTAACAGCCTGCGGTTGCTGAACGAGATGGCGCAACGGCGTGGACAGTCGATGGCGCAAATGGCATTGAGCTGGTTACTCAAAGATAACCGCGTGACGTCAGTGTTAATTGGCGCCAGCCGTCCCGAACAGTTAGAAGAAAACGTTCAGGCGTTGAATAACCTGGCATTCAGCGCTGAAGAACTGGCGCAGATAGATAAGCACGTCACCGACGGCAAGCTCAATCTGTGGCAGGCCTCATCAGATAAATAATCGTCTAAACAGTATGCCGGGGGCGGTAAAATTGCCGACCCGGCCGTACTGATTTAGTGATTGTGGCGCGTCAGTCGATCCAGATACCCCATCACAAAGGCTGAGAGCACAAAGGTCAGGTGGATAATGACGTACCACATCAGCTTGTTATCAGGGACATTTTTAGCATCCATAAAAATACGCAATAAATGGATGGAAGAAATGGCCACGATAGACGCCGCAACCTTATTCTTCAGTGACGTGGCATCCATCTTACCCAGCCAGCTCAGCTTCTCTTTGCCTTCAGTAATATCCAGTTGTGAGACAAAATTCTCGTAGCCGGAGAACATCACCATGACCAGCAACCCACCGACCAGGGTCATATCGACCAGCGACAGTAGTACCAGAATGAGATCGGCTTCTGCCATCGAAAAGATATTGGGCAGAACGTGAAAGATCTCCTGAAAGAATTTCAGCGCCAGGGCAACCAAAGCAAGAGAAAGGCCAAAATACACGGGAGCAAGCAGCCAGCGGGACGCGTACATTGCGTTTTCCAGAAAACGTTCCATATGATCCTGTCTTGTAACTAAACCGGGCAGTAGTATATCGCAATTGTGCAACATCGAAACAACATACGCCTCAAACCTCTTCGGCATTGATGGGCGGGCGCTGGAGCTCTGGCCACACCAGTGCGACGAGTGCAGGATAGGCTTCCAGGCTGAACTCCCTGAAACATTGACGCAAATTGAGCACATCTAAATCGGCGTGCGGGACTTTCTCTCCGCTCAGGCAGCGTTTTTTGATGTTGTCGTAATATTTGTAGACCGCTGAATTGAGATCGCTGCAGCGCCGCTGTGCATCAAATAGCCCTGGCGTTTCATTTAACTCCACCATGGTCATACGCTTTATTGTCGAGTGGATAAAATCAATATATTCATGATTGACCCGCCAATACCATACCGGCGTAATCGAATTCATCAATGCTGAGAAATGATCTTCCCCCTCTTCTTTGCTAAGCGTTTCCAGTTTGGGATAAGAGGTAAGTTCCTCATTCGATCGATTTTTATTTGCACCGCGCATCAGCACAAGAACCCCGCAGGTAAGCAATAGCAGGGTAATAACAGAATAAAATATACTGTTCATATACAGGCTCCATTTTTTTTGATTTTAAAATTACCCCATGCTATTGTCAACGCAGCCTGTCTTATTAAAAAAACTTACCTCACTGGCAGTAAAGGATATTTCAACATGCTTCCCGAGCATCTTGTTCCCTCTCGTTTTCATTTATCTACATCCCCAACCAATACTGATACCGTAGAAAATAGTGAAAATTTGACTCAGGGAAAGACAACCTTAAGCGAGTTTGAAGCGGATATTTTAATTAGCGCCACCGCTACCGGTCAGACCCGTAACATGTTATTTGAAGAATGTGACCGCCATTTAAAAGAGCGACTGTTTCGCGCAGCAAAAATCGAATCATTCACCCGTCTGCTTAATTCACTGCAAGCAGAAGGTGACATTAACGCACAAGAATTAAGTAAAATTTTGGCAAAAAACACTGCGTTAATAAATGAGCAGGGCAATAAAATTTGGCTTAATTTACTGACTCGCGAAACCAGCGATCCGATTTTTTATTCTCTGGAAGAGAAATAAAATGAAAGATGTTGAGGATAACAACGTTTATTTGGCTTTAGACAACCATAAAAGTGACGAATTTGTCTTAAAGCAGAATCTGGATATCTTAATTGCCAATAAAAATGCCACGCTGGAGAACGTGGCTCAGGAAATAGTATCAATACCCGCAGCCCTGGTACGCATGAAGTGGCAAAACCGCCGGGAAATCTATGCTCTGCAAGCCAAAGAAGAGATCTACGGTGCCACCATTGAAGCCATTATTGCCCAACAGCCGGCGCTGCGGGACAAAATCATGGCCCGTCTGGAAAGCGCGTACCAGCATTTACTCGCGCGAGAAACGGCGACATTGCGCCTGACGCGTAAGCTATCTGAAGGGAGTTATGCCGCGACCAGAGTCACTACCGTCGCGCTGGACGAAAAGAAATGAGGGGATGGAGGAAGCCGAAAGAGGAGGCCGGGTAAGGCGAAACCCTTCACCCGGCAACAGAGATTACTTCGCTTTCACGGTCTCTTCACCAACCAAACCAATCTTCAGGAAACCTGCCTGATGCAGCGTATCCATCACTTTCATCATGGTTTCATAGTCGACAGTTTTATCAGCCCGGAAGAAGATAGTGGTGTCTTTCTTGCCTTCTGTCAGCGTGTTTAGCGCGTTAATCATGGTTTCATCGGTCACCTGATCGTTGCCGATAAACATCGTGTTATCCGCTTTCACTGACAGATAAACCGGTTTTTCAGGACGCGGTTGCGGCGTGCTGGTCGAAGCCGGTAGATTCACCTTCACATCCACCGTTGCCAGCGGCGCGGCCACCATAAAAATGATCAACAACACCAACATAACATCGATAAACGGCGTGACGTTGATGTCGTGCATTTCACCGTTATCGTCCAGGTTTTCATTAAAACTCATTGCCATGGAACATTATCCTACACGTAATTTCTGCGCAGCGCGTACCGGATGCGCCGCAGCGCTTGCACTCAGGTCAAGATCGCGACTTTGCAATAACAGCACCTGTGCCGCAACATCACCCAGCATGGCTTTGTAGCTGCCAATCTGACGGGCGAAGATGTTGTAGATAACAACAGCAGGTATAGCGGCAACCAAACCAATCGCGGTGGCTAACAGCGCTTCTGCAATCCCCGGCGCAACCACGGCCAGGTTCGTCGTTTGCGTTTGTGCAATACCGATGAAGCTATTCATGATGCCCCATACTGTACCGAACAGACCCACAAAGGGAGAGATAGCCCCAATGGTCGCCAGGTATCCATTACCCCGCCCCATATGACGCCCTACAGCTGCAACGCGACGTTCCAGGCGGAACCCGGTACGCTCTTTAATCCCTTCGTTGTCATCGCTGCCTTCTGACAGTTCCAGCTCGTTCTGCGCTTCGTTAATTAACATTGCGCCCAGGCTTTTGGCATCGAATCCAGCGGCAATCTCACTTGCCTGGTCTAAAGAGCGGGCATCTGCCAGCAGTTGCTGTTCGCGCTTAAGACGGCGCTTCTGCGTAAAGAACTCAAGGCTCTTACTGAAGAAGATAGCCCAGGTGACCACGGACGCCAAAATTAGCCCAATCATCACGCACTTAACCACGATATCGGCGTGCTGATACATACCCCAGACGGAAAGGTCCGTCTGCATCAAATTATTACCCACTCTGTATCTCCAGGACGCAAATCACAAAATCTGAGCGTAATGATATCAAAAAGACGTCGAATTGATAGTCGTTCTCATTACTATTTACATAGTGCCGCACCTTTGGTTTCTTTTCCTTGCGCTTACGCAGTAAAAAAGTCAGCAGACACATTTTGGGACTATTTTCTACTTTATGGCCCTTCTGCAGGATGCGTCGCCGAAGATCCATGCTAGTTTAGACATCCAGACGTATAAAAACAGGTAACCCAACATGGCAGACAAGCATCTTGAGACCAAACTCGTTCAGGCAGGACGCAGTAAAAAGTACACGCAGGGTTCCGTCAACAGCGTGATCCAACGCGCCTCTTCACTGGTATTCGAATCCGTTGAGGCTAAAAAACAGGCCACCCACAACCGCGCTAACGGCGCACTTTTTTACGGACGCCGCGGCACGCTGACACATTTCTCCCTGCAGGAAGCCATGTGTGAGCTGGAAGGCGGCGCGGGTTGCGCCCTGTTTCCCTGCGGCGCCGCAGCCGTTGCCAACACGATTTTGGCCTTTGTTGAACACGGCGACCACGTGCTAATGACCAACACGGCCTATGAGCCGAGCCAGGATTTTTGCACGAAAATCCTCGGCAAGCTCGGCGTAACCACCGGCTGGTTCGATCCGTTAGTCGGTGCCGATATTGTGAAGCACATTCAGCCGAACACCAAAGTGGTATTTCTGGAATCTCCCGGCTCCGTCACTATGGAAGTGCATGATGTTCCGGCGATTGTCGCCGCCGTCAGAAGCGTAGCGCCGGACACCATCATTATGATCGATAACACCTGGGCTGCCGGGGTGCTGTTCAACGCGCTGGATTTTGGAATCGACATCTCAATTCAGGCGGGCACCAAATACCTGATTGGCCATTCCGATGCAATGGTCGGTACGGCGGTATCAAATGCCCGCTGCTGGGACCAACTGCGCGAAAACGCCTATTTAATGGGGCAAATGCTGGATGCCGATACCGCCTATATGACCAGCCGCGGACTGCGGACTCTGGGCGTTCGTCTGCGCCAGCATCACGAAAGCAGCCTGAAGGTTGCCGAATGGCTGGCCGATCATCCGCAGGTCGCCCGCGTCAACCACCCCGCGCTTCCCGGCAGCAAAGGGCACGAATTCTGGAAACGTGATTTTACCGGCAGCAGCGGTCTGTTCTCGTTTGTGTTGAATAAGAAGCTGAACAATGACGAGCTGTCAGCGTATTTGGATCACTTTACGCTGTTCAGCATGGCCTACTCCTGGGGCGGGTTTGAATCACTGATTCTGGCCAATCAACCCGAACACATTGCCGCCATCCGTCCTGAAGGCAACGTGGACTTCAGCGGAACGCTCATCCGTTTACACATCGGTTTAGAAAATGTTGACGATCTGATTGCGGATTTAGCCGCCGGATTCGCCCGAATCGAGTAACATTGCCGCAGTTGGACATATATGCAGACACTTCTGGTGGAAAAGTCTGCAATTGTTGCGTCCGGGATCAAGGCATCCCGGACAATTCAGGAGTACAATCCACTCATAAATGCTGTTCCACAGGAAAGTCCATGGTAGTCATTCAAGATATTATCTCCGCGCTCTGGCAACACGATTTTGCCGCGCTGGCAGATCCGCACGTTGTGAGTGTGGTGTACTTCGTCATGTTTGCCACGTTGTTTTTAGAAAATGGTCTGCTGCCTGCTTCCTTTTTACCCGGAGACAGCCTGCTGTTACTGGCCGGAGCGCTGATCGCGCAGGACGTGATGAGCTTTCTCCCGACAATTGCTATTCTGACTGCCGCAGCCAGTCTGGGCTGTTGGCTGAGCTATATTCAAGGGCGCTGGTTGGGCAATACGCGGACGGTGAAAAGCTGGCTGGCGCAATTACCTGAAAAATATCATCAGCGTGCCACCTGTATGTTTGACCAACACGGTCTGATGGCGCTGCTCGCGGGACGTTTCCTGGCATTTGTTCGCACCCTGCTGCCAACAATGGCGGGGATTTCAGGTCTGCCTAACCGCCGGTTTCAGTTCTTTAACTGGCTGAGCGGCCTGCTGTGGGTCACCGTGGTCACCAGCTTTGGCTATGCTCTCAGCATGATCCCATTCGTTAAACGCCATGAAGATCAGGTGATGACCTTTCTGATGATCCTACCCATCGCGCTGTTAACTGCTGGTCTGCTAGGTACCTTGTTCGTGGTGATTAAAAAAAAATGCTGTAGCGCCTGAGTCGTCATCGTTGGCCGGGTAAAATCACCCGGCATTTTCGCCTGATGCCGCTTTGCTAATCAGGCCAACGGTGAACATCATTAACTTCCCTGCATCGTCCGAATTCTTGCCGCATCCTCCCCCGGCGTTACGCCAAAGTACCGTTTAAACTCGCGGCTAAACTGCGACGCGCTCTCATAGCCAACCCGCATTGCTGCCGCGCTGGCCTTCATGCCGTCGTGAATGATCATCATCCGAGCCTTATGCAGGCGATAACTCTTCAGATACTGCAGCGGTGAAGTGCTGGTCACCGATTTAAAATTATGATGAAACGCCGACACGCTCATGTTGGCTTCTGCCGCCAGTTGCTCAACGTTGAGGTTCTCGGTGTACTTGTTTTCGATGCGCTTCAGCACGCGACTGATCAAACTGAAATGCGTCTGACGACTGACCAACGCAAGCAGCGCGCCACCGCGTGGACCGGTCAGCACATGGTACAAAATCTCACGGATGATCTGTTTTCCCAGAATTCGCGCGTCCAGCGGTCGCTCCATCACATCCAGCAAACGCTCGGCCGCGCAAAGAATCTCATCAGAAAGCGTGGCCGAGTTTATTCCGCTCGCCGCCATTGCAGGCTGGAACAGTTCATCTTCGCCAATGTCCATCAGGAGTTCCTGCAATTGCAGGATATCGACATTCAGCCGCAGACCGGCCAGTGGAATCTCCGGTGTCGCATACGTTTCACATTCAAAGGGTAAAGGTACGGTGAGCAGCAGGTATTCGTTGGCGTCATAACGAAATACACGCTCATTGATGTAACCAATTTTATGACCAGAGAAGAGAAATATAATGCCAGGTTCATACATCACAGGGGTGCGCAGCCCAGGCTCCATGCCATACAGTAAACGCACATCAGGCAGCAATTTATTGAGTTTATTTTCATTATTTTTCAGCTGCTTAATTTTTTCCGTCAGCAGAAGGCAGACATCATCACGGTTCATAGAGCGCCCTTTCGTCATCGAATTGTAACGTCCACAGTGTGCGTATTTTTATCCGTTTTCTCCAGTAGTCTGTAGAAATAGGCAAGACATTGGCAGAAATGAGCATTGAGAGGAATGCGTCTGACGACCACAATGTTCACCATCAGGCAGACACTCACCTGCCCTCTTTTTTTACCCACACAAGGTAACGAGCAATGAATAACTTTAACCTCCATACCCCAACCCGCATTTTGTTCGGTAAAGGCGCTATCGCTGAACTGCGCGATCAAATCCCTCAGGATGCTCGCGTGCTGATTACCTACGGCGGCGGCAGCGTGAAAAAAACCGGCGTACTGGCACAGGTTCAGGATGCCCTGAAAGGTCTGGATGTACTGGAGTTTGGCGGAATTGAGCCGAACCCGTCTTATGAAACGCTGATGAATGCGGTCAACATCGTGCGTGATGAGAAGGTGACATTCCTGCTGGCCGTCGGCGGCGGCTCTGTTCTCGATGGCACTAAATTCATCGCCGCAGCGGCCCATTACGCTGAAGGTGTCGATCCGTGGCGCATCCTGGAAACTCACGGCAACGACGTAAAAAGCGCCATCCCGATGGGCTCCGTTTTGACCCTGCCGGCAACCGGCTCTGAATCAAACTCCGGCGCGGTAATTTCCCGCAAAACCACCGGCGATAAGCTGGCCTTTATGACACCGTTTGTCCAGCCGGTCTTTGCCGTGCTGGATCCGGTTTACACCTACACTCTGCCGCCGCGTCAGGTCGCAAACGGCGTAGTGGACGCGTTTGTTCACACCGTAGAGCAATACGTAACATACCCGGTCAACGGCAAAATACAGGACCGCTTTGCCGAAGGTATTTTGCTCACATTGATAGAAGAGGGCCCGAAAGCGTTGCAGGAGCCAGAAAACTACGATGTCCGCGCCAACGTCATGTGGGCAGCGACCCAGGCGCTGAACGGCCTGATTGGCGCAGGTGTACCGCAGGATTGGGCTACCCATATGCTCGGTCACGAACTGACCGCGATGCACGGTCTCGATCACGCACAAACACTGGCCATCGTTCTGCCGGCACTGTGGAATGAAAAACGCGACACTAAGCGCGCCAAACTGCTGCAATACGCGGAGCGCGTCTGGAATATCACCGAAGGGAGTGATGACCAGCGTATCGATGCCGCCATTGCCGCGACACGTCAATTCTTCGAGAAGATGGGCGTCCCAACCCGCATGTCCGACTACGGTCTGGATGGCAGTTCCATCCCGGCGTTGCTGGAAAAACTGGCAGCGCACGGTGGGACGAAACTGGGCGAACATCAGGACATTACGCTGGACGTCAGCCGCCGCATTTACGAAGCGGCACGCTAGGTTTTTTGACCTCTGACTTTCGTTTTTGGGTATTTATACCAGGCTTAAGTCACACAAGCCTCACCGGGGCTGCTCCGGTGAACTCAATTTACACCCAATCATTCATGGTGCATCGAGGCGGCAATTGAGTGAATCCCCGGGAGCGTACATAAGTACGTGACCGGGGTAAACGCAAGCAGCCAACAAAGAGGCAGCCTGAAGGATTCAGTGTAGGGGGGAATTATGACCAGTCCGACCATTATCAAGCTACAGGATGGTAACGTCATGCCTCAACTGGGCCTGGGGGTCTGGAAGGCAAGTAATGAGGAAGTCATCTCCGCGATCCATAAAGCGCTGGAAGTCGGTTATCGCTCTATTGATACCGCTGCCGCGTATAAAAATGAAGACGGTGTCGGTAAAGCATTACGCGACAGCGGCGTGCCCCGGGAGGAGTTATTCATCACCACTAAACTGTGGAATGACGACCAGAAACGACCCCGAGAAGCGTTGCTCGAAAGCATGGAGAAACTCCAGCTCGATTACCTCGATCTTTACCTCATGCACTGGCCCGTCCCGGCAATCGACCATTACGTTGAAGCATGGGAAAACATGATCGACCTGCAAAAACAGGGACTCATTAAAAGCATTGGCGTGTGCAACTTCCAGATCAACCATCTCCAGCGCCTGATGGATGAAACGGGCGTTGCGCCAGTGATTAACCAAATCGAGCTGCACCCGCTTTTACAGCAGCGGCAGCTTCATGCCTGGAACGCCACGCATAAAATCCAGACTGAATCCTGGAGCCCGCTGGCACAAGGCGGCAAAGATGTGTTCGATCAAAAGATAGTTCGCGATCTCGCCGAAAAATACGGTAAATCACCGGCACAAATTGTCATTCGCTGGCATCTGGATAGCGGCCTGGTGGTGATCCCTAAATCAGTCACTCCTGCGCGTATCGCGGAGAACTTTGATGTCTGGGACTTCCGCCTGGACAAAGATGAACTAGGCGAAATGGCCAAACTCGACCAGGGCAAACGTCTGGGGCCGGACCCGGACCAGTTCGGCGGCTAATCCCTTCTCTCCAGCCCGGCATCCCAGTCGGGCTCTTCCTGCATGGAAATATCAAGAAACAATTCACTTACATTTATTGATGTATTTATTTCAGTCGCTGGAGCAGCATTGCGCCACATAACCTACTAATTATTCACTAAATATATTCATACGGTGAATATATTCACAATGTATATAGGTGCATGACCGTGGCTGAAAAAAAATCGCAGGGAGTTAAATGGCTCCCATTAATTCTAATAATTTTGATTTCAGCCGGGCTCTGGCAACTTACCCCACCAACGGGATTAAGCGCTTCCGCCTGGCATTCGGCAATTATTTTCGTGGCCACTATCGCCTCTATCGTGGCAAAAGTTCTGCCCATTGGCGCAGTCGGTATTATTGGCATAACCGTCTTTGCCCTCGCCTATGCCGCCGGGGATAAAACCGCCAGCGGTGCGATTACCACCGCTCTGAGCGAACTGAACAGTTCACTCATCTGGCTGATCGTCGTTGCCTTTATGATTGCCCGCGGGTTTATCAAAACCGGCCTTGGTCGACGTATCGCCCTGCAGATGATCCGCCTGCTCGGCAAGCGCACGCTCGGACTTGCCTACGGCCTGGCGTTTGCCGATCTGATCCTCTCTCCGGCGATGCCCAGCAATACGGCACGCTGCGGCGGCGTCATCTATCCGATTGCCGACTCACTGGCGCGCAGTTTTCATTCCAATCCGGAAGATGAATCGCGCAGCAAAATCGGCACCTTCCTCATTACCTGCATTGGCAACGTCAACGACGTCACCGCCGCACTGTTTATGACCGGCTATACCGGCAACCTACTGGCAGTAAAACTGGCGGCCAACGCCGGGGTCACGCTAACCTGGGGAAGCTGGTTTATGGCGGCGCTGCTGCCTTGCATGGTGTCTTTGCTGTTGGTTCCGCTGCTGGTGTACTGGCTGGTGCGTCCGGAAATTAAACACACGCCGGATGCCCCGAACCTGGCCCGTCAGGAACTGGCGGAAATGGGCAGCATGTCACGCGGTGAGTGGTTGATGCTGGGTACCGTTGGCGTCCTGCTGGTGCTGTGGATTTTTGGCGATACGCTAGGCGTCGATGCCACCACCGCGTCGTTCGTTGGACTCTCAATTTTACTGCTCAGCGGTGTGCTGAGCTGGGAAGACGTCAAAAGCGAAAAAGGTGCATGGGACACGCTGATTTGGTTTGCCGCACTGCTGATGATGGCAAACCAATTGAAGAAGCTCGGTTTCACCACCTGGTTTGGTAATCTGATTGGCGATAGCCTCAGCAGTACCATGCATGGCACCAGTTGGGTGGTCGTCCTGCTGCTGCTTAACGCCGCCTACTTCTACACCCACTACTTTTTTGCGAGCGGAAATGCGCAGATCGCCGCATTGTACGCGGTATTCCTTGGCGTCGGCCTACATCTGAATATCCCGGCAGCCCCGACCGCGTTGATGCTGGCTTTCACCAGCAGCCTGTACTGCTCTCTCACCCAGTACACACATGCGCGTGGTCCGATCCTGTTTGGTGCGGGGTATGTGCCGACGGGCGTCTGGTGGCGAACAGGGTTTATCGTCAGCCTGTTTAACCAGGCAGTCTTTATTACCGTAGGTCTGATGTGGTGGAAGGTGTTGGGGCTGTACTAAAACAGATTTGCCGGATGGCGGTGCAAGCACCTCATCCGGCTTTCAAAGCAGTGGCCCAGTAAGCAGAGCGCTACCGGGCTTCAGGATTAACGCCCTGCTACTTTGCCACGTTTTTTATTCGCGGCGGGCGTCTGGCGCTGGTGTGCAACAGGCGTGTGCTTGGTCAGTGCCGGGCGAGTATGACGATTCTGGCGACGCGCTTCACGCATTTCTTCCAGCGTAGGCGACGGAACCAGACATTCACGACGACCGCCAATCAGGTGCTTTTTACCCATATCTTCCAGCGCCTGACGGATTAACGGCCAGTTAGCCGGATCGTGGTAGCGCAGCAGCGCTTTATGTAAACGACGCTGCTTATCGCCTTTCGGCACCACCACATCTTCACTCTTATAACCAATTTTACCCAGCGGATTTTTCCCGGTGTAATACATGGTTGTCGAGTTCGCCAGCGGTGATGGGTAGAAGTTCTGTACCTGATCAAGGCGGAAACGACGCTGCTTCAACCACAACGCCAGATTCACCATATCTTCGTCACGCGTACCCGGGTGCGCAGAGATAAAGTAAGGGATCAGATACTGCTCTTTACCGGCCTGCTTCGAGTAGGTGTCGAACAGCTCTTTAAAGCGGTCGTAGCTACCCATGCCCGGCTTCATCATCTTCGACAGCGGACCTTCTTCGGTATGTTCCGGTGCAATCTTCAGATAGCCACCAACGTGGTGGGTCGCCAGCTCTTTGATGTAGCGCGGATCTTCCACGGCGATGTCGTAGCGCACGCCGGACGCAATCAAAATCTTTTTGATGCCTTTCAAATCACGCGCGCGACGATAGAGGTTAATCGTCGGTTCGTGGTTGGTGTCCATATGCGGGCAGATGTCCGGATAAAGGCACGACAGACGACGGCAGGTCTGTTCCGCACGTGGCGACTTACAGCGCAGCATGTACATGTTGGCCGTTGGGCCACCCAGATCAGAAATCACGCCGGTGAAGCCCGGTACGGTATCGCGAATCGCCTCGATCTCGTTGATGATCGAATCTTCAGAACGGCTCTGGATGATGCGTCCTTCATGCTCGGTGATCGAACAGAAAGAACAGCCGCCAAAGCAGCCGCGCATAATGTTGATGGAAAAACGGATCATCTCGTAGGCCGGAATACGGCTGTTGCCATATGCCGGGTGCGGGACACGTTTATACGGCAGCGCGAAGACGCTATCCATCTCTTCGGTCGACAGCGGGATCGCCGGAGGGTTAACCCAAATGTAGCGGTCGCCGTGTTTTTGCATCAGGGCGCGCGCGCAGCCAGGGTTGGTTTCGTGGTGCAGAATACGTGAGGCGTGAGCGTACAACACTTTGTCGCCTTTCACCTTCTCATAAGACGGCAGCAGCACGTAGGTTTTTTCCCACGGCTTCGGACGCGCAGGCTGAACGGTCACCGCTTTGGCTTCCTGCTTTTTAGGCGCTACTGGCTTGTTATCTGCACACGGTAAATCTTCACCGTACGGATGCGGGATAGGGTCAATTTTCCCCGGCATATCCAGACGCGTGGAATCCACACCGCTCCAGCCGGGCAGCGCTTCTTTAACCATAATCGCGGTGTTACGCACGTCGCGGATTTGGTCGATGGTTTCACCCATCGCCAGGCGGTGCGCAACCTCAACCAGCGGACGTTCACCGTTGCCGAACATCAGCATATCCGCTTTGGAATCCACCAGCACCGAGCGGCGCACGGTATCAGACCAGTAATCGTAATGCGCGGTACGACGCAGGCTGGCTTCAATACCACCAAGGATCACCGGCACGTCTTTCCATGCTTCACGACAACGTTGGGTATAAACCAGTGTGGCGCGGTCCGGGCGCTTACCGGCGACGTTGTCCGGCGTATAGGCATCATCATGGCGCAGGCGACGATCGGCAGTATAGCGGTTGATCATCGAGTCCATGTTACCGGCGGTTACGCCGAAGAACAGATTCGGTTTACCCAGACGCATAAAGTCGTCTTTACTGTTCCAGTCCGGCTGGGCGATAATCCCGACGCGAAAACCCTGGGCTTCCAGCATACGGCCACAAATGGCCATACCGAAACTCGGGTGATCAACATAGGCATCACCGGTAACCAGAATAATGTCGCAGCTATCCCAGCCAAGTTGGTCCATCTCTTCTCGCGACATTGGCAGAAACGGCGCGGGGCCAAAACAGGCGGCCCAGTACTGCGGCCAGGAGAAAAGGTCTCTGTCCGGTTGGATCAGGGATATTGCGCTCATAATGCTTCCAAAAATGGTAAAAAAATAATCAAAGGCCGGGGATTATACGCTGTATGTCCGCCAGAAATGAAGCGGAGTCTGAGCCAGACGAGTAGAAAGTTAAATAAATTGTTAAATTTTACTACGCCTACTTTTATCTATACCCAAAATAATTCGAGTTGCATGAAGGCGGCAAGTGAGTGACAAATTCGTCAGGAAAGAATTTGAACAGCCAAAGGCTGGCCTCCGGTGAGGGACATGGATGTCCCTCATTAATCTCCAGGAGCATAGATAACTATGTGACTGGGGTGAACGAACATAGCTAACGCACATGCTACTTGAAGTATGACGGGTATATCATAATTGACATCATGTCTTGCCAGCCGTACCAGGTCTTTTTGGCGGGGGATTTTCCATTGCATCGCAACGAATCACTTAATATTTCCCAGCTGCGGGTTGTTCTTCACCTGTGCGGATTTCTGGTTCTCCTGTACAGCTTCTCTATGCTGCCGCCGATGGCCATCGCCTTGCTGAACAAAGAACGGAGTTATTTTGCTTTTTTGAGCACCTTTGCCGTTTTTTTTTCCCTCGGCGGCGGTGCCTGGCTGGCGACAAAACGTGCGGGCATTCAGCTACGAACCCGCGATGGGTTCGTCATCATCGTTCTTTTTTGGCTACTTTTTTCATTCATCAGCGCCATGCCGATGTGGATGGAAGACGGGTTAAATCTCTCCTTTGCCGACGCCCTGTTTGAAGGCGTCTCCGGTATTACCACCACCGGGGCGACGGTTATTGACGATGTCGGCGCGATGCCCAGATCTTATCTGTATTATCGGGCACAGCTCAATTTCATCGGCGGTCTTGGCGTTATCGTCCTCGCCGTTGCCGTCCTGCCGCTGCTGGGGATCGGCGGCATGAAGCTGTATCAGTCTGAAATGCCAGGGCCGTTTAAAGAAGAACGCCTGACCCCACGACTTGCCGATACCGCACGTACGCTGTGGCTAACCTATGTCACCCTGGGGTTTGTTTGTACGCTGGCCTACTGGATTGCCGGCATGTCGTTTTTCGATGCGTTATGCCATGGGCTTTCGACAGTCTCCCTCGGTGGGTTCTCCACCCGAAGCGAAAGTATCGGTTTTTATAACAGCCACGCCATTGAGCTTGTCGCCGGGCTGTTTTCGCTGCTATCTGCCTTTAACTTCACCCTCTGGTACGTCGCCATCGTCAAACGGACCTTCAAGCCCTTTCGCCGTAATGCCGAACTGCAGCTGTTTCTGATCATTGCGCTGGTGATCACCCTGATAGCCACCTGGCAGGTCTGGCGGGCAGGTATGTACAATTTAACGGACAGTCTGGTGCATGCTTTTTTTCTGGCAAGCTCAATGCTCACAGACAACGGCCTGTCGACGGCGGATTACGCCCAGTGGCCTTCACATACTATCTTCATGCTTCTCATCGCCAGTTTCTTCGGGGGGTGTATCGGTTCGACCTGCGGGGGTATTAAGGCGCTGCGTTTTTTAATTATGTTCAAGCAGTGCCGACAGGAATTACACCAACTGGCCCATCCTCGTGCATTGCTGAATATCAAAGTGGGTAATAGCGTGGTTAACGAGCGCGTGATCCGCTCAGTGTGGAGCTTCTTTTTTCTCTATGCTTTGTTTACCAGTTTTTTCGTCTGGGCGCTTAATCTGATGGGCTACGATCTCTTTTCCTCGTTCGCCACCGCCGCGGCCTGTATCAATAATATGGGGCTGGGATTTGGCGTCACGGCGGTCACGTTTGGTACTTTAAACGAAGAGGCAAAGCTGTTGATGTGCGCGGCCATGATCATGGGGCGTCTGGAAATCTACCCCATTTTGATCCTTTTCTCGCGCATGTTCTGGCGGGCGTAATAGCCTGCCCGGCACATTATGGCGCCGGGTTAACCAGCATCTGTCCGATCGAGCCACGATCGGCCATTTCCAGCGTCTGGCTGTTAAAGTAGAACGGGAAATGCGCCCAGGAAGGCTGTCCGTAATACACCAGCAGCTCAACCTGACCATCCACCCAAACGGTATCTTTCCAGCCCCGGTCTTCCGGGAACGGCATCGCGCCGTTCACATTGCGGATCAGGAAAGAGACGCCTTCGATATGGAAAGACTGCGGCATATCCGCCCGCACCGTCCAGCGCTCCCAGGAGCCCTGCTGAGCGGTAATGTCCATGCGGTTTACATCCCACAACTGCCCATTAATGCCGGGATCGTCATCAAGGCTGATCTCACGACTGCGAATCGGTGAGCCGCTTAAAATTTCCGTAGGCAACAAACGCATCGGCAGATTGTCGGTCACCAGCGGCAGCAGCCCGGTCGGGCGCAGGGTCAGTACCAGCGTGGAAATCAGAATACTGGAGGGCTCGAAGAAGCCGCGGATCCGGTCGACAATGCTGGCCGCCTCACCACAGGTGATCGACACTTCATCGCCGTTGGTCATGTCCACCAGAATCTCCCGGCGTTCGCCCGGGGCCAGCGAGAGTTGCTTCACCGAAACCGGCGCGGGTAAAAAGCCCTGATCGCCGGAAATCACATGCAGCGCGCGACCGTCACTCATTTGCAGTTGGTAACGACGCGAGTTCGACGCATTGAGTAAACGCAAACGCACCCAGCCGCGAGACACTTCCACATACGGGCTTTGTGCCCCGTTAACCAATAGCGTATCACCAACAAACCCGCCGCTGCCTGGCTCACTGTATTCAGGCGTGCCGAAGTTATCCAGGCGCTTGTCCTGAATAATGACCGGAAAATCATCCACGCCATAATGGTTGGGAATTGGCAGCGACTTACTGACTTCATCTTCAATCAGCCACATACCAGCCAGACCGTTATAGACCTGCTGCGCGGTACGGTTCGGCGTATTGGCGTGATACCACAACGTGGCGGCGTCCTGGCGAATGGGCAATACCGGCGCCCAGTCCGCATTCGGTGACATCATGCGTGCCGGCCCGCCCATCAGTGGGCCAGGAACCTGCAGCCCGGCGACGGTCATTGAAACATTCTCGGTAAGACGGTTGCTGTAAATAAGCTTGACGTCATCCCCTTTCCAGACGCGGATGGTCGGCCCCAGGTAACGCCCGTTAATCCCCCAGACCGGCGCGCGGGTGCCTTGCGTAAAGGACCAGTGAGCGCGTTGCAGGGTCATAAATAGCGGCTGTCCACGGCGAGACTCCAGCAGCGGTGGAACAGGTAACGGTTGTTGCTGACCGGCAGCATTAGCCTTCAGCGGAATAGCACCTGCACACAGTGCGATCCCCGATGTCTGAATGAACTGACGCCGACTGAGTGACATATAAGCTCCATGTAAAACTGGCGATTAACACGCAGGAAAGTATTTCCTGTAACAAACTCGGATGGCGCGAATCACACCTTACCGGTAGCTTCACGCTCGGCAACTTCTTTGTCGAGTTCGGCGATTTTTTGTTCCATTAACGTGCGGCAATGCGCGGCCAGTTCACGAACCTGATCCTTACCATAGTGGCTGATATCTACTGGCGGTAACATCTCGACGATCGCCAGACCATTATTTAATCGGTTAAGTTTAATCTTATTTGAGGTCGTTGAGACGCACACCGGGATCACCGGAACACCCGCGGCAATTGCCGCATGAAACGCGCCAGTTTTAAACGGCAGCAGACCACGACCACGGCTACGCGTACCTTCCGGGAACATCCAGATAGAGATACGACGTTTTTTAAAATGATTAACGACCGTCGCAATGGTGCTGTGCGCTTTGGCGCGATTGTTTCTGTCGATCAACAGGTTACCGGTGAGCCAGTACAGCAGGCCGAAGAACGGGATCCACAGCAGGCTTTTTTTACCGACCGTAACCGTCGGTGGTTGCACGATCTTCGCGGCGGTAACCATGTCATAGTTATTCTGGTGGTTACAAATATAGATAGCGTTGCCGTAGTCCTTTGCGTCCGGCGGCATGCGGCATTCCACCTTCAGGCCGTACAGGGGGGCCAGTCGACCAAACATATGGCCAAACGTCGAGACGTGTTTTGGATTTCGTGGGCTGAACAGACAATATATACAACCAAAAAAACAGACCAGAATGCAGTAAATTACGGTAATGAATAAACGAAAAATATATAGCATAACAACCTCTAAGGCCTAAGAGCCTGGCATTTTACGTCACCGGATGCAGAACCCTGCGTCAGGTTAGGGCTTTGTTAAGAGCGGCTCTCTGGAAAAGCGTATTGTTAATCGCAATGCACGAATAAACAACGGTTTCACGGGAATTTTTAATGTTGACTCTCCCTGCGTAAAAGCAGGGAGAGTCAGACGACAGCGTTATTCTTCGCTGTCGCCCTGACCGGCACGTCGTGGCGAGTCAATTTCGATACGGTCGATGCGCTGTAAACCGCGCATCAGCGTACCGCGACGCCCACGCTCGCCGGTCACCTTCTGCAGTTCTTCAGGACGCAGTTTAATTTTGCGTTTACCAACGTGAATGGTCAGCGTACTTTGCGGCGGCAACACGTAGAGGTGCGCCAGCCCATCATCCCCTTTCGCCGCTTCTGCAGACGGAATGTTGATGATCTTGTTCCCTTTCCCTTTCGACAATTGCGGCAGGTCACTGACCGGGAACATCAGCATACGCCCGGCATGGGTGATCGCCAGCAGCATGTCGCTTTCATCTTCAAGCACCACCGGCGGCATCACATGCGCGTTCTCCGGTAACGTAATCAATGCTTTACCTGCACGGTTGCGCGCCACTAAGTCATTGAAGGTGCAGACGAAACCGTAGCCAGCATCGGAGGCCATCAGCAGTTTCTGGTCATCACTTTCCATCAGCATATGCTCAACCGTCGCTCCCGGCGGTAGCGTCAGCTTACCGGTCAGCGGTTCACCCTGACCACGTGCCGACGGCAGCGTAATCGGGTCGATGGCATAGCTGCGCCCGGTTGAATCCACGAACACCACCGGCTGGTTGCTCTTGCCCTTCACCGCCGCCTTGTAGCTGTCACCCGCCTTATAGCTTAAGCCCGGCGCATCAATATCATGGCCTTTGGCGCTACGCACCCAGCCGCTTTGCGACAGTACAATGGTGACCGGCTCAGACGGCAGCATGTCGTGCTCGCTCATCGCCTTCGCTTCTTCGCGCTCTTTCAGCGGAGAACGGCGATCGTCGCCATAGGCATCTGAGTCTGCCTGCAGCTCTTTCTTCAGCAGGTTACTCATCTTGCGCTCAGAGGCCAGAATGCCCTGCAGCTGATCGCGTTCTTTCGCCAGCTCGTCCTGCTCGCCACGAATTTTGATCTCTTCCAGTTTGGCAAGATGACGCAACTTCAGTTCGAGGATGGCTTCAGCCTGGGTTTCAGAAATGCCAAACCGCGACATCAGCTCAGGCTTCGGTTCATCTTCATGACGAATGATTTCAATCACTTCGTCAATGTTGAGGAACGCCACCAGCAAACCTTCGAGGATGTGCAGGCGCTTGAGGACTTTTTCCAGACGATAGTTCAGACGACGACGCACGGTATCGCGGCGGAACGCCAGCCATTCGGTGAGGATCTCCAGCAGGTTTTTCACCGCCGGGCGACCGTCGAGGCCAATCATGTTCAGGTTGATGCGGTAGCTTTTTTCCAGATCGGTGGTGGCAAACAGGTGGTTCATCACCTGCTCCATATCCACACGGTTGGAGCGCGGCACGATCACCAGACGGGTCGGGTTTTCGTGATCCGACTCATCGCGCAGATCGTCCACCATCGGCAGCTTTTTATTGCGCATCTGGGCGGCAATCTGTTCCAGCACTTTGGCACCGGAAACCTGATGTGGCAGCGCGGAAATCACCACCGCGCCATCTTCTTTGGTCCAGACCGCACGCATACGCACGGAGCCACGTCCGTTTTCGTAAATCTTACGAATTTCTGCACGCGGGGTAATGATTTCTGCTTCGGTCGGGTAATCCGGTCCCTGGACGATATCCAGCAGCTGATCCAGCGTCGTTTTCGGCTGCTCAATCAGCGTAATCGCCGCTTTTGCCACTTCACGCAGGTTATGTGGCGGAATGTCCGTTGCCATGCCGACCGCAATACCGGTGGTGCCGTTCAGCAGAATATTCGGCAAACGCGCAGGCAGCATCTTCGGCTCCTGCATGGTGCCGTCGAAGTTTGGCACCCAGTCCGACGTCCCCTGGCCGAGTTCCCCCAGCAGCAGTTCCGCATATTTAGACAGTCGAGATTCGGTATAACGCATCGCCGCGAACGATTTCGGATCGTCCGGTGCCCCCCAGTTCCCCTGCCCGTCAACCAGCGGATAACGGTAAGAGAACGGCTGCGCCATCAGCACCATCGCTTCATAGCAGGCGCTGTCGCCGTGTGGGTGGTATTTACCCAGTACGTCGCCGACGGTACGGGCGGATTTTTTAAATTTGGCGCTGGCATTCAGCCCCAGTTCGGACATCGCGTAAACGATGCGTCGCTGAACGGGTTTCAGACCATCACCAATAAACGGCAACGCCCTGTCCATGATGACGTACATGGAATAGTTCAGATAGGCGTTTTCCGTGAATTCATGCAGCGCAAGGCGCTCTGCCATATCGCTCATTAATCGTGGTTCCTCAACTGTTAGCCCGAACAATACCCGGTATTCGTCAGGCAATATTGCCGCAGATACTACCCTATCTGGCGAGTTGAGTCACAAAGAAAAGGGCCGCGAACGCGGCCCTGATGGGGATTATTTGGTGACTTTGGTAATCTGTTTTACGTCGATTTCAACGGAGTTCCAGTCTTTATCCACTTCGCCCTGGATTTCTACGACATCCTGCGGCGTGACGGTTAAACCGTTCCAGCGCTTGTGGTCGATATCCACGTTCACCGTGCCAGATGCATCTTTAAACAGGTACAGATCGTCGGAGATACGCTCAACGATGTTACCGCGCAGCGTGACCCAGGTATCATCACGCAGCGATTTTGCGCTTTCTACCGTCGTGCTGCTGCCATTCGGACCCACAAATCCGCCCGCCTGGCTTTGCGTCGCCGTTGGGCCAGAGAATCCGCCCTGCTGCGCTGCCAGAACAGGTGCGGAACACAGTGCCATCACGGCAACCATTGCAGCTAATTTTTTCATCTTCATGTCTCCCTTATCATGTTGTTTCACGACTATTTAATAAGTTAATCCTTAACAACTTCTTAAGGCAAAAAAAGATTCTTTTTTTGCTGTACATCCCCGGTTGACACAAGGTTTACTGGCAGCCAACTGAGTGAGCGCAGGGAAGAACATATGCGTATTTTACTGGTAGAAGATGACGCGTTGATTGGCGACGGTCTGAAAACGGGCCTGAGTAAAATGGGGTTCACCATCGACTGGTTTACCGAAGGTCGTCAGGGTAAAGAGGCGCTTTACAGTGCGCCTTATGACGCGGTGATCCTCGACCTGACGCTGCCGGGTATTGACGGCCGCGATATCCTGCGCGAATGGCGCACAAAAGGAAAACAGGAGCCGGTGCTGATTTTAACGGCTCGCGACGCGCTGGCAGAACGTGTGGAAGGTCTGCGCCTCGGTGCGGATGACTACCTGTGTAAACCCTTTGCACTGATTGAAGTGGCCGCCCGACTGGAAGCGCTGGTACGTCGCGCCAGCGGTCAGGCTACCAGCGAACTACGCCACGGTCAGGTGACGCTTAATCCCGGCGCACTGGTCGCCACGTTCGCAGGCGAGCCATTGTCGCTCAAGCCGAAGGAGTTCGCACTGTTGGAACTGCTGATGCGTAATAAAGGGCGCGTCCTGCCCCGTAAACACATTGAAGAAAAACTGTATAACTGGGACGAAAACGTCTCCAGCAATGCGGTTGAAGTGCACGTCCATCACTTACGCCGTAAGCTCGGCAGTGATTTTATCCGCACCGTGCACGGTATTGGTTACACCCTGGGTGATGCATGAAATTCACACAACGCCTCAGCCTGCGCGTCAGGCTAACGCTTATCTTCACCATTTTGGTGCTGGTGACCTGGCTGATTTCCAGTTTTGTCGCCTGGAAGCAAACCACCGATAACGTCGACGAGATGTTTGACACACAGCTGATGCTGTTTGCCAAACGGCTGGTCACGCTGGATCTTGACGAACTAAAAGCCTCTGAGCGCTTTGCCCAAACGCCAAAGAAATTCAAACACGGCCATATTGACGACGATGTGCTGACCTTTGCGGTCTACACCCCGGACGGAAAAATGGTTCTGCACGACGGCGACAATGGTCAGTACATTCCCTATAGCTATCGCCGGGAAGGGTTTGACGACGGATATCTGAACGGTGACAACGATAAATGGCGCTTTATCTGGCTGACTTCAGCAGATAAAAAGTACCGGGTCGTGGTCGGTCAGGAGTGGGAATACCGCGAAGATATGGCGCTGGCGATTGTGACGGCCCAGCTGGTGCCGTGGCTGGTCGCCCTGCCGTTGATGCTGCTGATCCTGATTGTACTGTTAAGTCTTGAACTTAAGCCGCTGAAAAAGCTGGCGCAGGCTTTACGTTTGCGCGATCCGGAATCTGAAGAACCGCTGAGCTTGAAAGGCATTCCCGGCGAGGTTCGCCCACTGGTTGAGTCGCTCAATCAGCTGTTTACCCGTATTCACACCACCATGGTACGCGAGCGGCGCTTTACCTCAGATGCCGCGCACGAACTGCGTAGCCCGCTGACGGCGCTCAAGGTTCAAACCGAAGTGGCGCAACTGTCTGACGATGACCCGCAGTCACGACAAAAAGCGCTAATGCAGATGCAGACAGGTATTGACCGCGCCACACGCCTGGTCGATCAGCTGCTCACGCTTTCGCGTCTCGATTCGCTCAACAATCTTCAGGATGTCGCCGATATCTCACTCGAAGAGTTACTGCAATCCGCCGTCATGGATATCTACCACCCGGCACAGCAGGCCCACATCGACGTGCGCTTGCAGATTAACGCTCACGACGTTAAACGCACCGGCCAACCGCTGTTGCTTAGCCTGATGGTCCGCAATCTGCTGGATAATGCAATCCGCTACAGCCCGCAGGGTAGCGTCGTGGACGTGACGCTCAACAACCACTGTTTCAGCGTCAAAGATAACGGTCCGGGCGTTGCGCCAGAGGTATTACTGCACATTGGTGAGCGTTTCTATCGTCCACCGGGACAAAACGCGACCGGCAGTGGGCTGGGCCTGTCAATCGTCCGGCGTATTGCGACGTTGCACGGTATGTCCGTGTCATTCGCCAACGCCGCGGAAGGTGGATTTGAAGCCAAAATCAGCTGGTAGCGTTGAATTATTGCGCTACCAGCAAAAGACTTTGCACATTTTGCTAATTTCACCGCACCGATCATCGGCGTAAAATCGCTCTCAAACGTAATTCTTTGAGGACACAACATGAGCAACATTCTGATTATCAATGGCGCTAAAAAATTCGGCCATTCCAATGGTCAGTTGAATGACACCCTGACCGAGGTCGCGGACGGTATCCTGCGCGACCTCGGACATGATGTTAGAGTCGTGCGCGCAGACAGCGATTACGACGTACAAACAGAAGTGCAGAACTTTGTCTGGGCTGACGCCGTTATTTGGCAAATGCCGGGCTGGTGGATGGGTGCACCGTGGACAGTGAAAAAATACATCGATGATGTGTTCACTGCAGGGCACGGTACGCTGTACGCCAGCGATGGTCGCACACGTTCTGATACCAATAAAAAATACGGTTCTGGCGGCCTGATTCAAGGCAAAAAATACATGTTGTCCCTGACCTGGAATGCACCGATGGAAGCCTTTACTGACAAAGATCAGTTCTTCCACGGCGTCGGCGTTGATGGCGTTTATCTGCCGTTCCATAAAGCAAACCAGTTTTTAGGTATGGAAGCGCTGCCGACTTTTATCACCAATGATGTGATTAAAATGCCGGATGTCCCGCGTTATATCGCAGAATATCGCAAGCATCTGACCGAGATTTTTGGTTAACTAGTTACCTGGAATTAGAAGGAGTTAACCATGCTTACCGTTATTGCAGAAATCCGTACACGTCCAGGTCAACACCACCGCCAGGCGGTGCTGGATCAGTTTGCTAAAATCGTTCCAACCGTCCTGAAGGAAGAAGGCTGTCATGGCTACGCGCCGATGGTCGATCACGCCGCGGGTGTGAGTTTTCAGACCACAGCGCCGGATTCAATCGTGATGATTGAACAGTGGGAAAGCATTGCGCACCTTGAAGCGCATTTGCAAACCCCGCATATGAAAGCTTACAGCGAAGCCGTGAAAGGTGATGTGCTGGACATGAGCATTCGTATTCTGGAATCAGGTATTTAAGGTTGTTGATGTACCGGATGACGTCGCCCGCGACGTATCCGGTCTACACACGATCGGTAAGCCCGGTAAGCACAGTGCAACCGGGCCAATAAACTTACCAGTACAACTTCCAGCACTGCGTAAAACGGGTTAACGCCTCAACGTAAAAGTAATCTCCCCAGCTTGCGCACTCATCGACCCCTTTATTGCTCGCAAGATGGTAAACCGAGTGTTTCAGTAGCCCGTTGCCCTTCTCATCTTTGCCCATCAGATAATGCTGCGTCAGCGATGACATGATCCCCATCGCCCATTGTTGATAACGTTCACGATCCGGATCGGTCACCGGCAGGTGTTTAATCAACTCCAGCAGGCCACATACCGCAATGGCCGCCGAAGAAGAATCACGCAGCGCATCGGTGCCCACCAGCGCCAGATCCCAGTGACAAACGGCATCATCCGGCAGGCGATTGAGAAAGTAGTTGGCCAGTTTTTTCGACAGCTGCACCATCTCGCGATCGCCGGTATAGATATAGCTCAACAGAAAACCATAAATCCCCCACGCCTGCCCACGCGACCAGCATGAATCATCAGCGTAACCCTGCTGGGTATTACCGTAGCGCGGCGCGCCGGTTTGCACGTCCATGTAGTAGGTATGGAACGTCGAGGCATCTTCACGGATCAGATATTTCGCCGCCTGCGCCACGTGCGCTTTTGCCGCATTGGCAAAGCGCGGATCGCCCGTCTGTTCACTGGCCCAGTACAGCAGCGGCAGGTTCATATTGCAGTCAATGATCATCCGACCGGCCTGCTCGGGATCGCGGAGATCGCCCCATGCCTGAATGATCTGCGCCTTCTCGTGAAAACGTTCGAGCAGCGCTTCTGCCGCCATCAGCGAAAAACCGCGCGCATCGCGATTGCCCGTCAACCGCCAGGCCGCCACACAGGAGAGCGTGTACAGGAAGCCCAGGTCGTGGGTGTTGGTGTCATGACGCCCGGCAATACGCAAACCAAATGAGCGCACGTGCTTTTCGGCCATTTCACGAAATGTCGCTTCACCGCTCATTTCCCACGCCAGCCACAGTTGCCCAGTCCAGAAACTGGTGGTCCACTCCACATTATCCGTCAGCGGGTAATAACCGTTGACGCAGGTTTCGGCAGGAAAGTATTCACCGAATTCCGTTAAATGACGGCTAAGCAGCTCGAGGACATGTTCCCTGGCGCCATTCATTTGTTCCTGAAAGGCTGCGGTATTAAGCGGGCTACCAGGAAAAGCGCGCAACGTTTCCTCAACGATATGCTTTAACATATTTTTGTTCCTTATTACGTAGATTATCTTGTCGCGTTATTTTCGGCGATATCGAGCGCGGTATTATTGCGACGTTTACTTTGGCAGGCGGATAACGTAAATGTCGAAATCAGCGTAAAGGTCAGCGCAATAATACCCATAATGATATAGGTCTTTTCAAAACCAATTCGGTCATACATTAATCCGGCAGGTGAAGACACCACCACGTTGCCAACATACAGCATCGCCTGATAACCCAGTAAATACATGGTTGCGTTGACGCGTTTATCAAAATGTTCGGCAATGTATTTAAAGACAGAAACCAGCAATAAACAGATTTCCAGGCCATACAACGGTTTTAGCACTGAAATTAACAGATGCGAGTCGCACAGTCCGGAGATAACCAGACGCGCGCCAACCAGTGCCCCGACAATCAGCAATCCCCGCTTCGCGCCGATGTAGTTAACGAACAGCGGGATCACCATATACATAATAAATTCCATACCTGACTGCACGGTGCCCAGATATCCAAATACCGCATTGCCTTTATGTACATCAGCAAAGAAAGTGACAAAATAACGCGAGAATTGCTGTTCGGCGATAAACATCATCCACGCCACGCCTGCGACATACAGGCAAAACGCCCAGAACTTGCGGTTACGCAGCAGCGCGTAAACATCCACAGGAGAGATTTTATCTTTGGTCAGTACCTCTGAGGCATTGGCTGAATTTACGTTCACTTTCAGGCTTAGCAGGACAATCAGCATCACCACCGACGCCACACTACCTAACATAAAGTTATACGCCGGAGAGAGGTTAAACAGCAGCCCCGAGAACGACGACGCGACTGCCCAACCGAGCGATCCCCACATGCGGATTTGCCCAAACTCCATGCCGTTTAAACGACTGTAGCGGTCAGAATAGGATTCGCAGGCGGCCACACCGGCGTACCACGCAAAGCTTAAGTAAATTGCGCCGACAATAATACCCAGCAGGGTATTGGAGATTAATAGCGGCTGATATACATAAATAAAAAACGGTGCCATTAATGCCGACATAATCACGACAAAATAGAGCAGGTATTTACTCATACCGATTCTGTCGAGGATATAGCCATAAATCGGCTTCAGTATCACCGAGAAAATACCGTTCACAGCAAATACGGTACCGATAACCGTCCCACTTAACTGCGCTTTCTGCCCCAACCAAATGGCCAGCAAACCAATACTGGCCGACCAGGTAAAGAAATAAAGAAAAATAAAGCTACTAATTTTATAATATTCTGTTCTGTTACTCGCTGAACTCTTTTTCATACCATCCTCGCTATAAAAAGAACGACAACTGACGTGCACCGTCAGGTTCGCGAATAACGACCTGGTTACGGTTAATTTGCAGCAGTGGGACCGTGAGCACGTTTTTTTGCTTGCCGCTGGCATTCACGGCGCAGCACAGCCAGCTCTCGCCCGGCAGGATCTCGGTGGTCAGCGTCGGAATAGCCGCGCACTCGGCAAACATAATGCTGCTGTTAGGCGGCGTGACCACACTGTCCGGCTGGCGGATGATGACAGGCGACAGATCCACAATCGCACTGGTCCCGTTACGCGCTGCCAGCAGACATCCCCGTGCGCTGAGCTGCGGCTCTGTCTTCATCACTGCAAAGCCCCCTTCCACCGTTTGCAGCGTTCTCGCACTGTGAATGCGGTGCAAACGAATATGCCACTCGCCAAACGGCACCAGCCAGGTCTCAATACTGACGTCATGCCACGGCGACCAACGGGACCAGAGATAATTTTCATCAACGCGAACGTCATCGCACTGACGACGTCCACGGAAGTAATTATCGCCATCTGCCAGCAGCAGCATGGAATCGCACGCCGCATGTTTGATGCCGTAGCGCCCGCGCTCAATGGTGAAGCCAAAACGGCTGGAGTAGGCAAATTTGGTGTACTTGGCCTCGGTATTCACATAGTTGTTCAGCTCAAGCTGCCCTGACGCCAGCATCGTGACATGCGCAGAATCTTCGCTGTGTTGCAGGATCTGCCCGGCATGGGTAATCACCCGTTTTTCGTCAAGCACCGGGAGCGGCAACTCTTCAGCCTGCCAGAACGCGTGATCGTCTGGTAACGCGAGGATCAAAAAGACTTTCAGTGCCCAGTACGGCGATCCCGGCGAATTGTAGTCTTCACACATCGCCAGGTTTGGATAGGCAAAGCCCAACGTCAGGATGCCGTCTCGATCAAAAATCGGCTGCTGTTGCCACCAGCGCAGATGGCGCAGGATCACCCCTTTGATAACCCCGGGTGAGAACACATCCAGTTCAGCAAAGGCCACCGCACTCCAGAAGGCGACCATGGCAAAGCGGTAGGTCAGGCTGCGACCAAACGGCACCGATGCCCCGTCGGCGGCAGACATAAAGATAAAATCCGCGGCAAACAGCCGGGAACGTTCACGCAAGGTAGCGGCGCGACGGGTGTCCTCCGGGCTGAGGGTGGCATACAGCAGGCCATAAAAATGAAAGGCCATGGAGATGTAATAATCTTTAGGTCGCCCGGGACCGTCGGAATACCAGCCATCGCCGAGGTAGTAGGCGTCCATCATCTCAAATCGCCGATCGATAGCCTGTTGGTCAAACGGTAATCCTGCACGTTTAAAGCCAAGCTGCACGATAATGGCGAAATAGTTCCAGTTGCTGTCCGGCATCTGAGCATCGGTAATTTGATTCAACCAGCGGTGCAGATTGTCCTGCTCCATTGCGCTGAACATCCCGGTTAAACGCGTCTGCAATAACGCCAGGCCCAGACCATACGCCGCCATCTCGACCAGACGCTGATCGTAAGGACCGGTATCCCCCCAATAGTGCGAGCTGTGGGGATCGGTGCCGAGTTTTATCGCCTGAATATATTTGTCGGCAAACGGCACATCCGCCCCGCCGGCCATCAGCGGAAATAGCCCCCACAGCGCTCGGGAAAGCCCTTCCATGCAGGCAATATCCACGCTGTAATGCGCGCAGGTATCACCGAGAGAAAACTGAGCCTGTCCTGCTGGGAATTGCTTGTCGAGTGCCCGTAAAAGGGTATTAACGGCACGCGTAACGTCTTCGCGGGATGACAATGGATTTGATTTTTCTTCAGTTGCCGACCACATACTCTGCCCCTCTGAATTAAGTGGCTAAAGAATAGTGAATGGCAGACAAGCAGAAATGTTACTTCAATCACACCACAAACATTAAAATAAAACAGTGATTGAAGAAATTTAAAAATAGGGTTTATAAACAGGAATTCGCCGGCAAAAGTTTAAATTTATTGCACTATGAACTTATCTTCCCCTCAAGAGTACCTGGAGCTGATTGCCCTCAACGACGCGGTGGTGTCGTTCAGTCGTTTATTTGCCAATACGGTTCGTTATCACCATTGGCATCAGTGTCTGGAAGTGTTGTACGTGGAAGAAGGGTTTGGCGTGGTGACGGTCGATCATAAGCAATACACCATGCGTCCAGGACGGATGTTCTTTTTCCCGCCGTTTACGCTGCATAAAATTTTTGTCGACGAGCAGGTGCGGGACCGTTATCGGCGGACCATTATTCATCTCGACCAGCACGCAGTGCTGAAGGTGTTACGCGACTTTCCACTTCATCAACAGCGTCTACAACACCTGAGTGTACGCGGGAGCGAGGCGTGGGTCATCGACGCCGCAGACGTCCATACGCACATTGATTTTCTGTTCAGCCGCTATGCAAAACTGGCCGCGCAGAAACCGCTTAACACTGAGCACGTTGCCTGCCTGTTATTGAATTTATTCAGCCTGTTACCCGAAGATAACGTCAATATGCATGATAGTGATACGGGGATGGCCAGCCAGGTGATGTTCTGGCTTGATGAGCACTACATGCATAAATTTAGCCTGGTGACGCTGGCACAAGCGTTAGGAAAATCAAAAAGTTATGTTTCTCGGCGTTTTCAGGTAGAAACAGGCGAGAGCATCCTCGGGTATCTCAACACGCTGAGGTTGAGAAAAGCCTGCGAGGCGCTGTTACACAGCGAGGCAAGCGTCAGAGAGATTGCGCAAAAAGTGGGGTTTTCTGATGTGACTTATTTTATCAGCGCCTTCGGAAAAGGCATTGGCGAGACGCCGTTACAGTACAGGAAGCGGCATAAGCCGTAACGCCTGATGGCGACGCTAACGCGTCTTATCAGGCCTACGGGCACAATGCGAATGTAGGCCGGATAAGCGAAGCGCTATCCGGCATTCACAACATCATGCTTACCCTTCGAGATCTGCCAGATCGCCTTTCTCCTGCAGCCAGTTACGGCGATCTTCAGAGCGCTTCTTCGCCAGCAGCATATCCATCATGGCGTTGGTGCGCTGATCGTCTTCATCATCAATGATGAGCTGCACCAGGCGACGGGTATTTGGATCCAGCGTGGTTTCGCGCAGCTGCATCGGGTTCATTTCACCCAGACCTTTAAAGCGCTGGACGTTCGGCTTGCCTTTCTTACGCTTCAGCTGCTCCAGTACGCCCGCTTTCTCTTCTTCCGTGAGCGCGTAATACACTTCTTTCCCGAGGTCGATACGGTACAGCGGCGGCAGCGCTACGTAGACGTGTCCGTGTTTGACCAACGTGCGGAAGTGCTTCACAAACAATGCGCACAGCAGCGTAGCAATGTGCAGACCATCGGAGTCCGCATCCGCGAGGATACACACCTTGCCGTAGCGCAACTGGCTGAGATCGTCGCTGTCCGGATCGATACCGATCGCTACCGAGATATCGTGAACTTCCTGGGAGGCCAGCACTTCATCAGAAGAGACTTCCCAGGTGTTCAGGATCTTACCCTTCAGCGGCATGATCGCCTGATACTCACGATCGCGCGCCTGCTTGGCCGATCCGCCCGCCGAGTCACCTTCCACCAGGAACAGCTCGGTGCGGTTAAGATCCTGTGCGGTGCAGTCCGCCAGCTTACCCGGCAGTGCCGGACCGCTGGTGAGTTTTTTACGCACCACTTTTTTCGCTGCACGCAGACGACGCTGAGCGCTGGAAATCGCCATTTCCGCCAGCAGCTCTGCTGACTGCACGTTCTGGTTCAGCCACAGGCTAAAGGCATCTTTTACCACCCCAGAAACGAACGCCGCGCACTGGCGCGAAGAGAGACGCTCTTTGGTCTGACCGGCAAACTGTGGATCCTGCATCTTCACGGACAGCACGTAGGCGCAGCGATCCCAGATATCCTCCGCCGACAGCTTCACGCCGCGCGGCAGGATATTGCGGTATTCACAGAATTCACGCATCGCATCCAACAGACCCTGACGCAGGCCATTGACGTGCGTCCCGCCCTGCATGGTTGGGATCAGGTTAACGTAGCTTTCGGTCAGCAGTTCACCGCCTTCCGGCAGCCACAGCAGCGCCCAGTCCACCGCTTCCGTATCACCGGAGAACGTCCCGACAAAGGGTTTTTCCGGCAGCAACGGCAGGCCGTTCACCGCTTCGCTCAGGTAGTCGGTCAGGCCATCGGCGTAGCGCCAGGTCTGTTCGGTATCGTTGACCTTATCCTTGAAGATGATCTCCACGCCCGGGCAGAGTACCGCTTTGGCTTTCAGCAGATGGCTCAGGCGAGAAGCGGAGAAACGTGGGCTGTCAAAGAAGCTTTCATCCGGCCAGAAGTGCACGCTGGTCCCGGTATTGCGCTTTCCACAGGTGCCGGAAACGTGCAGGTCTTCGACCTTTTCACCATGTTCAAAGGCGATACTGTGAATCTGACCATCACGACGAACGGCCACTTCAACACGTTTTGACAAGGCGTTAACCACCGAAATCCCCACGCCGTGCAGGCCACCGGAGAACTGGTAGTTTTTGTTAGAAAACTTACCCCCTGCGTGCAAACGGCAAAGGATCAATTCAATGGCCGGGACGCCCTCTTCCGGGTGGATATCGACGGGCATGCCACGTCCGTCATCAATGACTTCCAGTGATTGATCGGCATGAAGGATAACCTCGACACGTTTCGCGTGCCCGGCCAGCGCTTCATCCACACTGTTATCAATAACTTCCTGCCCCATATGGTTAGGACGAGTCGTATCTGTGTACATCCCCGGGCGGCGGCGAACCGGCTCAAGCCCAGTGAGTACCTCAATGGCATCAGCGTTATAAGTTTGCGTCATGGTTTAAATTAGCAATTCGAATTGATCGTCAAAAACTGTGCAGTCCAAGGAAATCGACAATCTGGTTGAAATAATCTTCGAAGCCTGTGAATGCGTGGTTTCCGCCCTCAATAACAGTTTGACGGCAGGAGGCGTAATACGCCACCGCCTGGCGGTAGTCCAACACTTCATCGCCCGTTTGTTGTAGCAGCCAGAGCAAATCCGGCGCCTCCAGCGGGTCAATCTGCATGACTTTAAGATCGTAAATATGGCGAGACTCTAGCACATATTGCTGGCCCGTGTAGGGGTTCTCGTTTTGGCCAAGGTAGTCGACCAGCAGTTCGTAAGGCCGCACCGCAGGGTTCACCACCACCGCAGGCAACATAAAACATTGCGACAGCCAGGTGGCGTAATAACCCCCTAAAGAGGAACCAACAATCCCCAGCGACTCTCCGCCATGCTCAAGGACTATTGATTCCAGCATCTCTGCCGCTTGGGCAGGATACGGTGGCAGCTGCGGTACGATCATCTCAACGTGCGGGTGGTGCTCTGCCAGCCAGCTTTTCAGCAGACACGCCTTCGCCGAGCGAGGAGAGCTATTAAATCCGTGTAGATAGAGAAGCGTAGACATCAGTAGCCTTCTGAAGCGGTATCAGGGTGGAACCGAATTCCCGGCAGACGGCACACCTGAGTGTGCAGCGAACCATCAGCAAAAAGTTCCAGCGTACGCCAGCCGGGACTAATGGTATCTAACGTAAAGTTGGCACAATGCGGCTTGAACTGCACGCATGTCGACGGCGTAGCCAGCAGGCGGCGACCGTTCCAGTCGAGATCCAACTCCTGATGAATATGTCCACACAGCAGATACTTCACGCGCGGATAGTTCACCAGCACGTTGTCCAGCTCAGCAGCATTGCGCAGGCTGTGCTGATCGAGCCAGCTACAGCCCGAAGGCAGTGGGTGGTGATGCAAAAGCAGCAAGGTATTCCGTTCAGGCGCATCGGCAAGTTTTCGCTCCAGCCATTCAAGCTGGAACTCACTTAATTCTCCGTGGGGAACGCCAAAAACCTGGCTATCGAGCAGCAAAATTTGCCACTGTTCACCAATGAAGACGCGTTTCGCAGGTGAAATTCCGGCGTCCTGCAGGGCGCTGTACATGGCTGGCTGAAAATCATGATTGCCAGGTAACCAGACGCAAGGCGCACGAAAGCTTGCGATACCCTCAGCAAAATGCTGATACGCCGCAGCGGATTGATCCTGCGCTAAATCGCCTGTCGCCACGATCAGATCGAAGTCGGTCGACTCAGCATGTATAGCGTCCAATACGCACTGATAGCTGTCCCAGGTGTTCACTCCCAGCAGCGTTTCATGCTTTTCGGCAAACAGGTGAGTGTCTGTAATTTGCAAGATCCTGACTCTGGCCTCACCAGCCAAAGGAAGGGTTAACAGGCTTTCCAAATGGTGTCCTTAGGTTTCACGACGCTAATAAACCGGAATCGCCATCGCTCCATGTGCTAAACAGTACCGTAACCAGTCGGCCAGGAACTGATTAATTTGATGCTTTTCGTCGCGTTGATGCAACTTTTTATTTGGGTAATCATACCGCGCTTTGAAGCGAAAGATCTGCTGACTTGAACACACTTCAGCCACCCTCGCATCATGATACAGGCGGACGGTAAGCGATGGCAGGCTCCAGTAAGTGACAGCAGGCGCCGTCTGTTCGATCGCAACCAGCGTAGTGTATCGGGTCGATTCAACAATCGTTAACCGATATTGTGCGTTTGCCACCTGATAGCTCACTGTTTCGCCGACCACATCATTTCGCGGCAACAGACGGCGCAGTTGCGAAAAGTTGGTTTCGCACAGGCGCATCATTTCAGGGAAATCAGGTGTATAACGCTTCATTTTTTCCACTCAGTTTTTAACTCTTGATAGTGCAGCTGCAACCATTGCAAGGCGATGACAGAAGCCGCGTTGTCGATTTTTCCCTCTTCCACCCACTGATAAGCCTGTTCCCGGCTTACAACATGAACGCGAATATCTTCGTTTTCATCCGCCAGACCGTGGATCCCGCTTGCGGTCGTGGCGTCCACTTCGCCGACCAAAATGGACAGGCGCTCGCTCGTGCCGCCGGGGCTTGCCAGATAGCTCAGCACAGGTTTGGTTCGTTTTACGTCCAGTCCGGCTTCTTCCATCGCTTCACGGCGGGCAACGTCCTCAACGGTTTCACCTTCTTCGATCATCCCGGCGACCATTTCCAGCAGCCACGGGCTTTCGCTGGTATCAAATGCCGCAATACGAATCTGCTCAACCAGCACAACTTCGTCCCGCTCAGGGTCAAAGGGTAGCAAGACCGCCGCGTGTCCGCGCTCAAAAATTTCGCGCGTGACTTCCTCACTCATTCCACCGTTAAACAGGCGATGGCGGAACCGATAAAGATCCAGTGAAAAAAAACCGCGGTATAGCGTTTCTCGTGCAATAATTTCTACATCATTTTTCGTGAAAGTCATTGGCAAGCTGTCTGGTTTACGCATTGTGCTGTCCTGATACCAATAGTGATTAAAATGTGAATTTCAAGGTCGTTTGACTGCTGTTTGGGCGCCCTTGTGTTAAATTGATGCAAATTAACGCCGTATGGCACGTAACGCCAACTTTTTGAAGTGGTGGATTCTGCTAGAATCAACAATTATTTTTACCATTTGATCAGCGCTAAATACTGCTTCACAACAAGGAATGCAAATGAAGAAATTGCTCCCCATCCTTATCGGCCTGAGCCTGTCGGGGTTCAGTACTTTGAGCCAGGCAGAGAACCTGATGCAGGTTTATCAGCAAGCACGCCTGAGCAACCCGGAATTGCGTAAATCCGCCGCCGATCGCGATGCTGCATTCGAAAAAATTAACGAAGCGCGTAGTCCGTTACTGCCTCAGCTGGGCTTAGGTGCCGATTACACCTACAGCAATGGCTACCGTGATGCAAACGGCGTGAATTCCAACGCCACCTCTGCTTCGTTAACCCTGACTCAGTCTCTGTTCGATATGTCGAAATGGCGTGCCCTGACGCTGCAAGAAAAATCAGCGGGCATCCAGGATGTGACCTATCAGACCGATCAGCAAACGCTGATCCTGAATACTGCCACGGCCTATTTTAAAGTATTGAACGCGATTGATGTGCTGTCATACACCCAGGCACAGAAAGACGCAGTTTACCGTCAGTTGGATCAGACTACCCAGCGTTTTAACGTCGGCCTGGTCGCCATTACTGACGTACAGAACGCCCGTTCACAATACGATACCGTGCTGGCAAATGAAGTTACCGCACGTAACGATCTGGACAACGCGGTGGAAGAGCTGCGCCAGGTTACCGGCAACTACTACCCGGAACTGGCCTCGTTGAACGTTGACGGCTTTAAAACCAACAAGCCGCAGGCGGTGAATGCACTGCTGAAAGAAGCCGAAAATCGCAACCTGACCTTGCTGCAGGCGCGTTTAAGCCAGGACCTGGCGCGTGAACAAATTCGTCTGGCGCAGGACGGTCACCTGCCGACGCTGGATTTAACCGCCTCTACCGGTGTTTCTGATACCTCTTACAGCGGCTCTAAAACCCGCGCGGCAACCGGTACTCAGTATGACGACAGCAATATGGGTCAGAACAAAATTGGCCTGAATTTCTCGCTGCCGCTGTACCAGGGTGGCATGGTTAACTCGCAGGTGAAACAAGCACAGTACAACTTTGTGGGCGCGAGCGAACAGCTGGAAAGTGCGCACCGCAGCGTGGTACAGACCGTACGTTCATCCTTCAATAACATTAATGCGTCCATCAGTAGCATTAACGCGTACAAACAAGCGGTTGTCTCTGCACAAAGCTCTTTGGACGCGATGGAAGCCGGTTATTCCGTTGGTACACGTACCATCGTGGATGTGTTGGATGCCACCACCACGCTGTACAACGCCAAACAGCAGTTGGCTAACGCACGTTATACCTATCTGATTAACCAGTTAAACATCAAATCTGCGCTCGGTACGCTGAACGAACAGGATCTGGTGGCGCTGAACAATACGCTGGGCAAACCGATTCCGACCGCGCCTGACACCGTCGCGCCGGAAAACACACAGCAAGACGCTGCAGCAGACGGCTATACCGCGAGCAACAACGCGGCAGTCGCTCAGCCGACGGCAGCACGTTCAACCAGCAGCACCGGCAACAATCCGTTCCGTAACTGATGGTGATGACGGGGCTTCGGCCCCGTCTGAACGTAAGACAACGTAAAGATCCGCCCCTTCTTCCGCATTCTCGCCTCTTCCCGCTTCAATTTCGACCAGTCATCCTCTATTCTGAGCAGTATTTACCACTGGGTCCTGGAAGACATAAATGAAACGGACAAAATCTATACATCACGCGTCGTTCCGCAAAAGCTGGAGCGCACGCCACCTGACTCCTGTTGCCCTGGCTGTTACCGCCGTTATTATGCTGGCGGGCTGTGAGCAGAGCGACGAAACAGTATCACTTTACCAAAATGCGGACGACTGCTCGACGGCGAATCCGGGTAAAAGCGCTGAATGTACAACCGCATTCAACAACGCGCTGAAAGAAGCTGAGCGCACGGCGCCGAAGTACGCCACCCGCGAAGACTGTATCGCTGAATTCGGCGAAGGTCAGTGCCAGCAGGCACCTGCACAGGCCGGTATGGCACCAACGGGTGAAGGCCAGGCTCAGGCACAGAATCAAAGCAGCGGCAGCTTCTGGATGCCGCTGATGGCAGGCTACATGATGGGCCGCATGATGGGCGGCGGTATGGGCGCTCAGCAGCCGCTGTTCAGCTCGAAAAATCCGGCCAGCCCGGCCTACGGCAAATATACCGATGCTGGCGGAAAAAACTACGGCGCAGCAACGCCGGGCCGTACCATGACCGTACCGAAAACCGCCATGGCGCCGAAACCGGCAACCACATCAACCGTCACGCGCGGCGGCTTTGGTGAATCTGTCGCCAAACAAAGCACCATGCAACGTAGCGCCAGCGGTACCACCACGCGTTCAATGGGCGGCTGATCCACATGGAAAGAGTCAGTATTGTTGAGCGCCCGGACTGGCGCGAAAAAGCCACCGAATACGGTTTTAACTTTCACACCATGTACGGCGAACCGTACTGGTGTGAAGACGCCTACTACAAGCTCACGCTTGCACAGGTCGAAAAGCTGGAAGACGTCACCGCTGAACTGCACCAAATGTGCCTCAAGGTGGTTGAAAAGGTCATCGCCAGCGACGAGCTGATGACCAAGTTTCGTATTCCCAAACACACCTGGGGGTTTGTCCGCCAGTCATGGCTGACTCAGCAGCCGTCGCTCTATTCCCGCCTCGATCTGGCATGGGATGGCATCGGTGAACCTAAGCTGCTGGAAAACAACGCCGATACGCCAACCTCGCTGTACGAAGCTGCATTCTTCCAGTGGATCTGGTTAGAAGATCAGCTCAATGCCGGGAACCTGCCGGAAGGCAGCGATCAGTTCAACAGCCTGCAGGAAAAGCTGATTGAACGCTTCACCGCGCTGCGCGAACAGTATGGTTTTCAGCTACTGCACCTGACCTGCTGTCGTGACACCGTCGAAGATCGCGGGACCATCCAGTATTTGCAGGATTGCGCGGCCGAAGCGGAAATCGCCACCGAATTCCTCTATGTCGAAGATATCGGCCTCGGTGAGAAAGGTCAGTTCACGGACTTAGAAGATCAGGTGATTGCCAACCTGTTTAAGCTCTATCCGTGGGAATTTATGCTGCGCGAGATGTTCTCTACCAAGCTGGAAGATGCCGGCGTTCGCTGGCTGGAACCGGCCTGGAAGAGCATCATCTCCAACAAAGCGCTGTTACCACTGCTGTGGGACATGTTCCCGAACCATCCGAACCTGCTGCCTGCGTATTTCGCCGAAGACGACTATCCACAGATGGAAAAATTCGTCGTGAAACCGATCTTCTCGCGTGAAGGCGCTAACGTCTCGATCGTTGAGAACGGTAAAACGATCGAATCGGTGGAAGGCCCGTACGGTGAAGAAGGTATGATCGTACAGCAGTTCCATCAGCTACCGAAGTTTGGCGATAGCTACGTGCTGATCGGCAGTTGGCTGATTAACGATCAGCCAGCCGGGATTGGCATTCGCGAAGACAGAGCGCTGATCACTCAAGATCTTTCCCGCTTCTATCCGCATATTTTTGTCGAATGAATGAAAGTGCCGGGTGGCGGCTCTGCCTTACCCGGCCTACGACACGAACTGTAGGCCCGATAAGCGCAGCGCCATCGGGCATTAATCATCCAACCTGCACCGAAAGCATACTCAGACTACCCATCTCAATACCGTCCACAGGAATTGTCACGGGTTCTTTTCCATCCCACGCGCCTAATACGTAAAGCAGCGGCAGATAGTGATCCGCCGTTGGATTCGACAACGATCCGCCTTCATGATCCAGATAGTTGACCAGCGGATGTTGTTCAACCGGTCCCTGCCATGTCAGGTTGGCCTTCACATAATCGTTGAATGAGGACGCCCACGGGTATGGCGTATTTTCACCGTGCCAGCGTGCCGTGCGCAGGTTATGTACCACGTTACCACTGGCCACCAGCATAATACCTTCGTCGCGCAGCGCCGCCAGCTTACGACCCATTTCAAAATGCCAGGCGGCCGGCTTCGTGCTATCAATGCTTAATTGCACCATCGGGATGTCGGCATTCGGGTACATCTTGATCAACACGCCCCACGACCCGTGGTCAAAACCCCAGGCTTCTTTGTCTAAGGCGACAGGGACGGGAGACAGCAAATCCACCAGATGCTGCGCCAGTTCTGGCGATCCCGGCGCCGGATAATGTGTGTCATACAGAGCCTGCGGAAAACCACCAAAATCATGAATCGTTTTCGGTGCTTCCATGGCAGTTACGCCAGTGCCACGGGTAAACCAGTGCGCCGAAACCACGACTATGGCTTTCGGGCGCGGCAACGTTTCCCCCAGTTGCTGCCAGGCACGGGTATAAACGTTATCTTCCAGAACATTCATCGGGCTGCCGTGCCCCAAAAACAATGCTGGCATACGAGTTGAAGACATGATGATATCCTTACTGAGGGAGTCATTTTGATATCATCACAATACGCTTTTTCGGTTGATGAAGAACTCAGATAACCATGATGAAGATCATCAGTTATTTTGACGGTCTGGCCCGGACAGCTGATGGATAAGGAGTTGGATTTGTCGATGTCAGTACCTTTACTTCTGACTTTACTGGCGGGTGCCGCCACCTTTATTGGCGCCTTTCTTGGCGTGCTGGGACAAAAGCCCTCAAACCGCGTGCTCGCCTTTTCTCTGGGTTTTGCCGCGGGCATTATGCTGCTTATCTCCCTGATGGAGATGCTACCCGCCGCACTGGCTGCAAAAGGAATGTCACCCGTACTTGGCTACGGGATGTTTATCGTAGGCTTACTGGGCTATTTTGGTCTGGATCGTTTGCTGCCGCACGCCCATCCTCAGGATCTCGTGCAAAAAACAACACAACCTTTACCCGGTTCTATTAAACGCACCGCCATTTTGCTCACGCTTGGCATTAGTCTGCACAATTTCCCGGAAGGGGTCGCGACGTTTGTTACTGCCAGCAGCAACCTCGAGCTGGGTTTTGGTATCGCCCTCGCCGTGGCATTGCATAATATTCCTGAAGGTTTGGCCGTTGCCGGACCCGTGTACGCAGCAACCGGTTCGAAACGTACCGCGATATTTTGGGCTGGGATCTCCGGTATGGCGGAAATACTCGGCGGCGTACTGGCGTGGTTAATTCTGGGGAGTTTAATTTCACCGGTGGTCATGGCGGCAATTATGGCGGCTGTTGCCGGAATTATGGTCGCACTGTCCGTCGATGAACTGATGCCGCTGGCAAAAGAAATCGACCCGAATAATAACCCCAGCTATGGTGTACTCTGCGGAATGTCGGTGATGGGACTCAGCCTTGTCATCCTGCAATCAATGGGCATCGGATAATACAGACGGCGGATGCTGTCCTGCCCTGCAGGCCATCCGCCTCTACAACAGCAAAGCGACAGGGATTATTCATGCTCCCTGACCGTACCAGCCTCTTCGTTCGTACGGCGGAAGAGTTTGTTACGCGCCTCAAGCAACGCATCTCGGTCTTGTCGAAACGCGCGGCAATAACGCTTCATATGACAATAATAACCAATAGCAACGAGTGCAATTAATACCATCCAATACCAGGCAATAAACATTCTTTTACCCTTAAAATTTAACATCATTAAACATTTAACGTTAAAATTTCACATATCCTTATTCCAACCTACCACTATAGTGGCACATTACAGAAACAAATAGATGATTTCGATCATATAAACCAGCGGATAGAGCCAATTGAAAAACGTGCATTCAAAATAAAACAATACAGAACCTGCAAGCATCTATAAATAACATTAATTATAATAAGTACATTCCAAACTTACTTTATTTAATTAAATCAACACACTAGGGGTTGATAACAAACACACCTAAAACAATAAACACATTTACTTATCACAAAGATTTAGCCATATTCTTATATGGTAAAAAATACAAAAATAGCGCATGCGGAATATATTATATGTCGATAAAATATAAAGCAGTATATCCTCGTTAAAGGATACCGTTCGTCCGGGCAAAGCTAAATAGGCGGGCCGTAATAACAAAAAACCGAAGCCAGAAAACTGACTTCGGTTTTTTATTGCCACCGTAACTGGCGTGGTAAAGCGTGTGCTATCAGCTGGCTTTACGTTCGTGCGCCTGACGGTAAGCGACTAAATCTTCGATCGTGACCACAGCCATATTATGCTTGCCTGCAAATTCGATGCACGCTGGCGCACGCGCCATGGTGCCATCATCATTGGTCAGCTCACACAGTACACCAGCCGGTTTAAAACCTGCCAGCGTCATCAGATCGATGGTAGCTTCAGTATGACCACCGCGGGTCAACACGCCGCCAGCCTGAGCACGCAGCGGGAAGACGTGTCCCGGACGGTTCAGATCGGAAGGTTTAGCACCGTCTTTAACTGCCGCACGAACCGTGGTAACACGGTCAGCAGCAGAAACACCGGTAGTTACGCCTTCAGCGGCCTCAATGGTCACGGTAAAGCCCGTGCCGTAAGCGCTGGTGTTATTTTCCACCATCATTGGCAGATCGAGCTGCTTGCGTCGATCTTCAGTGATGCACAGGCAAACAATACCGCTACCGTGACGGATGGTAAGTGCCATCTGTTCAACGGTCATGGTTTCTGCCGGGAAAACCATATCGCCTTCGTTTTCACGATCTTCGTCGTCAAGCACCATCACACCGCGTCCTTCACGCAGCGCAGACAGCGCAAGTTCAACACGTTCGAAAGGCGTACCAAAAGAGGAAAGTAGCGTCTGATTCATGGTAAAAAAACCTCACTAAAATTATGGTTACCAGAATCAGGGCAGTCTTAGGAGTACCGTCTAAGCGGCAAAAAAATAACGTGAGCGGGTCCATGCCCGACTGGATCGTTACTCTCTCCCATCCGGACTCTAACCGTCGGCCCCGGAATTACACCGGATCTGCTGACCTTTTCGCGTTAACGAAAAGCGCTCGCGGGCTTTCAACATCAGTTGATTTACCGCCGGTGGGGAATTTCGCCCCGCCCTGAGAATAAGCGAGTTAACTATAACGCTATTGATTACCTTCATCAACGCCTTTGCTTGACTTCACTTCACACAATTCTGGTTTATGCCGCTGCCAGTTCGCACTACAATAGGCAGCAACACGTACCAGTTCAGGGAAACCACCATGATTGACCCGAAAAAAATTGAGCAGATTGCTCGTCAGGTCCACGAGTCGATGCCGAAAGGGATCCGCGAGTTTGGGGAAGACGTCGAGAAAAAGATTCGCCAAACGCTGCAGTCACAGCTGACGCGCCTGGATCTGGTAAGCCGCGAAGAGTTTGATGTACAAACCCAGGTTTTGCTGCGCACCCGCGAAAAGCTCGCTCTGCTTGAGCAACGCCTGACCGAGCTGGAAGCGCGCGAGAAACCGACTGAAGTGAAGCCTGCACCTGCTATCCCGCCCGTCGATCCGCAAGCGTAAAAACGACAACGGGCCGCAAGGCCCGTTTATCTGTTAGTGTTCCAGCTCTAATTTTTTCGCCTCAGTTGCCTGCTGGCAATACAGCGCGTAGCGTTTGCAAAACCAACTGCGGTGCTCCTCATCCATGTTGCCGGTTACGGCCTGGATATCAACAGGGTGCCCCTCAGCCTGCATCCTGGCAAAACTCCGGGCCAGGAAATCGAAATTGTTCAGTGAATACATATTGCTGTTCATGAGCATACCCTCCAGTTATTGAATATCTGTTAAGGCCATATGCTTTTTCTGATTTCAGTATTTCCCTATACAGAAAGTTGTTCTGTACATAATGTGCGCAAATTGAGAGCTATGCTTCACACTTTCCTACGAAATCTGAGAGGGGGAGATGTCTTTTTTCGGATGTAAGGAACCTGCAGAACTTCAGGCTCCGCTGATTGATTCGCTGTTAAATGAGATTGGTTTGTCCGGCGCTTCGCTTCACGCCCTGGCTGAGCCGCTGAAAAACAGTCCACAGCCTGTGGAGAAAACTGAAGCATAAGAGACAGAAATGCCGGATAAGGTGTTTATACCGCTATCCGGCAATCGACCAGACTATGACTTATCGCTGTCTTTCTGGATCTTTTTGATGATATTGGTCGTTGAGCAGCCGTCTTCGAAGTTCAGCACCAGCACTTCACCGCCGTTCGCCCATACCTCTTCGCTACCCGCAATTTGTTCCGGCTTGTAGTCACCACCTTTTACCAGCAGATCCGGCAGAACACCTGCGATCAGTCGCTGTGGGGTATCTTCTTCAAAAGAGACCACCCAGTCGACGGATTCCAGCGCACCCAGTACGATCATACGCTGCTCGAGAGGGTTGACCGGGCGCGTTTCACCTTTCAGACGTTTGGTGGATGCGTCGCTGTTTACCGCCACGATCAGACGATCGCCCAGCTTGCGCGCATTCGCCAGATAAGAGACGTGGCCCGCGTGCAGGATGTCGAAAACACCATTGGTCATGACCACCTTCTCACCGCGCTTGCGCGCACTGGCCACGGCTTGTTTCAGCTCGGCTTCTGTCATCACACCAAAACCGGTATCCGCACGACCGCGCACGGCGTTTTCCAGTTCGATAGGCGAAACGGTGGACGTCCCCAGCTTACCCACTACCACGCCCGCCGCAGCGTTAGCAAAATAACACGCTTCTTCCAGTGAGTTACCCGCCGCCAGCGTTGCCGCCAGCACGCCAATAACCGTATCGCCAGCACCGGTCACGTCATACACTTCCTGCGCCTGGGTCGGCATGTGCAGCGGTACTTTGCCCGGCTGCAGCAGCGTCATGCCCTGCTCGGAACGGGTGATCAACAGCGCGGAAAGATCGAAATCCGCAATCACCTTCATGCCGCGTTCAACCAGTTCTTCTTCGCTTTTGCACTTACCGGCAACCGCTTCAAACTCTGACAGATTTGGTGTCAGCAGCGTCGCACCGCGGTAGCGTTCAAAATCGGTACCTTTCGGATCGATAAGCACCGGTACGCCAGCCTTTCGTGCCAGCGCAATCATCTGCTGCACGCTGGCCAGCGCGCCTTTGGCGTAGTCAGACAGTACCAGAGCACCGATAGAACCCAGCGCCTGGTTAATACGATCGTGCAGCGGCTGTGGATCTACGCCTTCGAAACCTTCCTCGAAGTCCAGACGGATCAGTTGCTGGTTGCGGGAGAGTACGCGCAGTTTGGTGATCGTCGGGTGCGTCGGCACCGAAACGAAGTCACATTTCACATTCACGTCCGCCAGCGTTTTACTCAGCGCACGTGCCGCATCATCAATACCGGTCAACCCCACCAGACGGGAATTTGCGCCCAGAGAGGCAATGTTCATCGCCACGTTTGCCGCGCCGCCGGGACGTTCTTCAATGGTATCCACTTTGACTACCGGAACTGGGGCTTCTGGTGAAATACGGCTAGTAGGCCCGTACCAGTAGCGATCCAGCATCACATCACCGACAACCATGACTCCTGCACGTTCAAACTCTGGCAGCGTTACTTTCATTCCTGTCTCCTGAGAGATTCTCTGAGGGTCTTAAAATTTGCGCGCGATCATAGCACACTTCACTCGGCAACCAGCCACTTCTGCCAGCTGTCACGCACCAGCGCGCGCTCAGCGCTGAAGCACTCCGGCGCCACATGGCCCGGAAGTTCCTGCAAAGCAAGATGATGAAGTTCATCACGCAGCGTGGTATAGGCGCGGGTCAGCGCCAGGGCTTCTTGCTCTTCCATAATGTCGTTTTGTGCCAGTAATTCCAGAATGCGCACGTTATCTGACCAGCGCGTCAGTTTCGGTTTTTCATGGGCATAGCGCAGCACCAGATATTGAGTAATAAACTCAATGTCGGTGATCCCGCCTTCATCTGCTTTGATATCAAAGCGATCGCGATGCTTATTACCCAAATGAGCACGCATTTTCTCGCGCATTTCACGCACGTCGGTCTGCAACGTTTTTCCGTCACGAGCGAGCGTCATGATATCGCGACGCACCGCGTCAAACTGAGAGGTCAGCTGCGGGTCGCCATACACCACCCGAGCACGCACCAGCGCCTGATGCTCCCATGTCCAGGCTTCGTTGCGCTGGTAATCGGCGAAAGCCTCGGTTGATGTCACCAGCATGCCTGCGGCACCGGATGGGCGCAGCCGCGCATCCACCTCATATAAAATGCCGGAAGACGTGCGGGTACTGAAAAGGTGCATGATGCGCTGTGACAGACGCAGATAGAACTGCCGCCCGTCAATTTCACGCTCGCCGTCAGTCATCACGTCCATCGGACAATCGTGCAGGAAGATCAAATCAAGATCGGAGCTGTAGCCCAGCTCCCAACCGCCCAGCTTGCCGTAACCGACAACGGCGAAACCGCGGCCCTCGCGATCGCCAAGGTGCGTTGGTTGCCCGTAGCGGGCGACCATTTGCGTCCACGCCTGCTGAACCACGGCATCGATAATCGCTTCGGCCAGCCATGTTAAGTGGTCGCTCACCTTCATCACTGGCAGCGTCCCGGCGATATCGGCCGCCGCAATACGCAGCAGTTGAGTTTGCTTGAACTGACGCAACGCTTCCAGTTGCTGTTCTTCGTCATCCTCCGGCACACGCAGCAGATACTGACGTAGCTCATCACGGTAGGCATCGGTTGCGGTGGGCTGATACAGGGTGTTCGGATCCAGCAACTCGTCCAGCAGCAGCGGATAGCGCGCCAACTGGCTGGCGACCATCGGCGAGGCGGCGCACAGCGAAATCAGGTGCTTCAGCGCGCCGGGGAATTCACTCAACAGCTCCAGATAGGTCGTACGGGTGACAATGCCCACCAGCAGCGGAGTAATACGCGACAGCGGCACCGAGGCATCAGCGCGGGAGCAAACATCGCTCAGCAAGTGTGGCATCAAATGATCCAGCACCTGGCGTCCACGTGGGCCGATGGTGCGCTTATCCAGCTCTTTACGGAAATCGGCGATCAGAGTCAGCACGCGGCGCTGATCGTCTTCCGCAAGATGCGCCAGCACTGGCGTGGTGTCATCTTCCTGCAAAGCATCCTGCCACAGTTCGCGCCACTGTTCCGACAACGACTCTTCCTGGGTTTCGGTTTCATCATCACCGATTAACTCATTGAACACCCGACGCACGTTGCCCATGTGAACGTTCAGGACAGCCGTCAACTGCGACCAGTCATCCGCCCCCATGGCCCATGCCAGACGTGCGCGATTTAGCTCATCGCCCGGCAGCGTCTGGGTCTGTTCATCGTTGATACTCTGCAGCAGGTTTTCCAGACGACGTAAAAAGAGATAGGCACTTCGTAAATGCTCCGCATCGGTATCAGACAGTAGATGCAGCGCGTTGATGGCGCTGAGCGTAGGTAACAGCGCGCGGGATTGTAGCGATGGCTCACGCCCGCCGCGAATCAGTTGGAAGACCTGAACGATAAATTCGATTTCACGAATACCGCCCGCCCCCAGCTTGATATTGTCTTTCAGACCACAGCGGCGGACTTCACGGGCAATCATCCCTTTCATGTTACGCAGCGACTGGATCACGCTGAAATCGATATAACGACGAAAAACAAAAGGCCGCAGCATGGCGCGCAGTTCAGCGACGTAAGTACCGTCAGCATCCCCCATAATACGCGCCTTAACCATCGCGTAGCGTTCCCAGTCACGCCCTTGCTCCTGGTAATAATCCTCCAGCGCCGAGAAGCTCAGCACCAGCGGACCGCTGTCACCAAACGGGCGTAAACGCATATCCACCCGATAGACAAATCCATCCATAGTCGGCTGATCCAACACTTTAATCAGCCGTTGGCCCATACGCGTAAAGAACTGCGCGTTATCCAGCTCACGCCGTCCGCCCTGCGTCGAACCGTGTTCTGGCCAGGCAAAAATCAGGTCGATGTCGGAGGAAAAGTTAAGCTCGCCGCCGCCCAGTTTTCCCATCCCTAAAATCAGCAGCGGCTGCGGGACACCGTCAGGGTTGCACGGCGTTCCCCACTCACGACAGCAGGCGTCATACAGCCAGTCTCGTGCAGCGATAATCAGCGTTTCAGCCAGATGGCTTAACTGCTGCAAAATGCTCTCTTCCGTCACCAGCGACAGCGTCTGCGCCCAGGCAATTCGCACCATGATGCGACGGCGAAACATGCGCAGCTCACGCATCAGCGCCGCTTCATCACCAACGTCAGCTAATGCTTGCTGCAACCAGACGCCATAGTGCTGCCATTCATCCGCCAGCGGCGGCGCGCTTTCCAGCTCTGCCAACCACTCGGGATGGGCGATAACGCTGTCGCGAACAAAATCACTGAATGTGAGCACTGACTTCGCCTGCAGGCTGAGTGACGCTTCAGGTATTGCTGCTGGCAGCCGATCAACAACGGTCGGCCAGTACTGTTGTAACGGTGAAGAGAGCTGCTGCATTTACGGGTTATCCTTTAAATGATGCCGGATAGTGGCGTTTCGCCTTATCCGGCCTACAAGACATTTACGCCCATCGCGTAGGCCTGATAAAGGCATCCTGATCTCGGTCCTGATTATCGTTTACCGCTGTGCAGCCAGAACGGCTCCTCAGAGATCGCTTCATTACGATAATGTTCAATTTCAATATGTTGGCGCGTCATGATGGCATGACGTAAACCCTGCCAAGTCGCAATCCATTCCGATGCCACCTTCTCATCGTAATAGCCTGCCAGCATCAGAATACTGTCAATGTTTCGCGTCAGGCGCGGGATTTGGTCGGCATATTGATCGCCCAATGGCTGACCAAACACCGTTTTCAGTTCAGCCGCATGACGTGAAAGATGGGTATCAGAGAAACGCTTGAAGGAGTCGGCGATTTTGGCCTGCGCTTTCGCATCGAGGAACGGTTGCCACCCTTTAGTCACCAACCACTCGGTGAGTGCCAGTTTTGCCATTGCCGTTTGCGGGTTGTAAACCGCAGATACCGCAGAAGTTTCAGCGGCAATAATCGCTTCCGACTGGGTCAGCAAATCACGTAAGTGAGCGCTCGCTTTACGTGGAACATTCCCGCCAAACAGCATCAGGATGTGGCGTACCAGCCCCATCGCCGCCAACACTTCCGATTTGGCGCCTTTTACGCCGCGAACCCATAACTCCTCATGGTACTGCCATTGCGACAATGCTAGTTCCAGCGCGGCTTCAAGCCCCTGCTCAATGCTGGCCTTGGCCGGGACTTTCAGAATACGCGTCGGCTTCAGCTCGCGTGGGGCATTCCCCTGCGCCAGATGATAACCCCGTGCCGCCTTACTCAGGCCACCCAGGCGTAAACCCTCCTCGGCAACCAGCTGATTTGCCAACTTCAACACCGCACGGGTATCGCCGCTGACCAGTTCCAGTTCAAGCTCACAGAGCGGTTCAGCGAACTCTCCGGCCTTCACTTCACCCAGATCGAGGGCGAGTTCAATCTGGCTACCGTCAACCTCAAGCAGCCATTTCTCACGGTTAAAATCAGTGCTGAACAGCGGTTGTAGCTGGGAGGCGAGATCGGCTGGCAGTTCGCCATTTGGCCAGACTTCGGCTGGAAGCAGCGCAAGATCCAGTTCTGGCTCGCTCAACGCAACATTATACTCTGGTCGCTGATGCAACCCCCCCGTGACCCGTCCGGCAATTTTCAGGGTCATTTCATAACGACCGTTCTCACCGCGAATACGCAGCCCCATATCATGGCTACGCAACCACCCATCCGGCGTTTCATAGTAGATATTCAGCAACTGGCTGGGCGCATGATGCTCTCCCCCCAGCGTATTCAGACGTTCGCGTAATGCATCAACAGCATCATTATTGACGATAAATTTTAATTCGATTTCCTGGGTCATGATCTTGTACTTATGGGTTATGTCACAGTTGAGAAAACAGACTGCGAACTAAGTGCGTTCTTGATTGTCAGTAGATAGTATTTTGCGCCAAATTGCCATGCAACGAGCAATTTGACGGGCGTAAAAGTTTCGAGTGGTGGCAAAAAGGACACAGATGATTCCGATTGATGTTGAATGCTTTGCGTAGAGACACTGATGCCACTACTATCGTTCCACTTTCTATGACAATAACGACAGCCTGATGCCAAAATTACGCCTGATTGGATTAACTTTACTCGCACTTAGCGCCACTGCCGTCACCCATGCAGAAGAAAAGCGCTATGTCTCTGATGAACTGAACACCTGGGTCCGCAGCGGTCCGGGAGATAATTATCGCCTCGTGGGTACGGTTAACGCCGGCGAGGAAGTCATTCTGTTACAGACCGATGCCAGCACCAACTACGCCCAGGTAAAAGACAGTACCGGACGTACGGCCTGGATCCCGCTGAAAGAGCTGAACAGCACGCCAAGCCTGCGTACCCGCGTTCCGGAACTGGAAAACCAGGTAAAAACACTGACCGATAAGCTCAATAATATTGATACCACCTGGAACCAGCGTACCGCCGATATGCAGCAAAAAGTGGCGCAAAGCGACAGTGTGATCAATGGGTTGAAAGAAGAAAACCAGAAGCTAAAAAACGAGCTGATTGTGGCGCAGAAAAAGGTCAGTGCCGCGAATTTGCAGCTTGATGACAAGCAGCGCACCATCATCATGCAGTGGTTTATGTATGGCGGCGGCGTACTGGGTCTGGGTCTGTTGCTCGGTCTGGTTCTGCCACACATGATCCCAACCCGTAAACGCAAAGATCGCTGGATGAACTGAATCGCCTTCTCCGCCACACTGACATATGATTAAGGGATGATTTTTTTCAAAAGGAAAGTGGCGTGAAGATTTATCTGGTCGGTGGGGCTGTTCGGGATGCGTTATTAGGGCTACCGGTTAAAGATAAAGATTGGGTTGTCGTCGGCGCCACGCCGCAAGAGATGCTCGACGCGGGCTACCAGCAGGTAGGCCGCGATTTTCCTGTTTTTCTCCATCCGCAAACACGCGAAGAATATGCGCTGGCGCGAACCGAACGAAAATCAGGTTCAGGCTACACCGGATTTACCTGCTATGCCGCAGCAGACGTAACGCTGGAAGCCGATCTCCAGCGCCGCGACCTGACGATCAACGCGCTGGCCCGCGATGATGACGGCGAGATTATCGACCCGTATAACGGGCGTCGCGATCTGGAAAATCGTCTACTGCGCCATGTTTCCCCTGCTTTTAGCGAAGATCCGCTGCGCGTACTGCGCGTGGCGCGCTTTGCCGCGCGTTATGCACACCTCAGCTTCCGTATCGCCGATGAAACCCTGGCCTTAATGCGCGAGATGACCGCTGCCGGAGAACTGGCACATTTGACGCCGGAACGAGTCTGGAAAGAAACGGAAAATGCGTTAACTACCCGTAATCCACAGGTCTTTTTCCAGGTCCTGCGCGACTGCGGCGCACTGCGCGTTCTGTTCCCGGAAATAGACGCTCTGTTTGGCGTCCCGGCGCCGGCTCAATGGCATCCGGAAATCGACACCGGTATTCACACGCTGATGACGCTGTCGATGGCGGCCATGTTGAGCCCAAACGTAGATATACGTTTTGCCACGCTGTGCCACGATCTTGGCAAGGCTCTGACGCCAAAAGCGCTGTGGCCACGTCATCATGGTCACGGCCCGGCGGGTGTCAAACTGGTAGAGCAGTTATGTCAGCGTCTGCGGGTGCCCAATGACATCCGCGATTTAGCCAAACTGGTGGCGGAATTCCACGATCTCATTCATACGTTCCCGATCCTGCAGCCGAAAACTATCGTGAAGTTGTTTGATTCCATCGATGCCTGGCGTAAACCGCAGCGTGTGGAACAAATTGCCCTGACCAGTGAGGCCGACGTCCGGGGTCGCACCGGTTTTGAAGCAGCAGATTACCCGCAAGGTAGGCTGCTGCGGGAGGCCTGGCAAGTCGCACAGACTGTGCCGACGAAGGAGGTCGTTGAGGCAGGATTCAAAGGGTCGGACATTCGCGAGGAGCTGACACGACGTCGCATTGCGGCGGTGGCCAGTTGGAAGGAACAGCGTTGCCCAAAAGCGTAGGCAGTATGTTGCCGGATGCGCTGCGCTTATCCGGCCTACGGGGTCAACATCTCGTTCCGTAGGCCCGGTAAGCATAAGCGCCACCGGGCACACAAAAGTTAGAAGAACACCACGTAAACAGCGGCGGCGACCACAAAACGATAAATCGCAAATGGAATAAACGAGATACGTTTAATCAGCTGCAGGAAGGTTTTGATCGCCACCAGCGCCACGACAAATGCCGTCACGAAGCCCACAGCAAACATTGGAATGTCTGACGCGCTCAGGAACGACCAGCTTTTGTAGAGATCTAACGCCGTGGCACCCATCATCATTGGTACCGCCAGCAGGAATGAGAATTCCGATGCGGCATAGCGGCTCACGCCCATCAGCATACCGCCTGAAATGGTCGCTCCGGAACGGGAAAATCCCGGCCACAGCGCCAGGCACTGGAAGCAGCCAATCATAAACGCCTGACGATAAGTCATATCATCCAGACCCGGCGCGCGCGGCTCTTTCGGCTTCAGGCATTCTGCGGCTATCAGCAGCACGCCCCCCACCACCAGCGCATACATCACGTTGATCGGGTTAAACAATGATTTGATGGTATCGTGGAAAATCAGTCCCAGTACCACGGCCGGGATCATCCCTAACAGGATATGCCCCAGCGTTAGTCGTCCCTTGCCGGTTCCTTCATGCGGGGCTTTACCAAAGTGAATGCCAATCAGGCCAAACAAGCGGCGCCAGAACATCACCACAACAGCCAAAATGGAACCCAGTTGAATAACCACTTCAAATGTCTTTGCGGTAGCGCCTTCAAACCCCAGCAGATGGCCAACAATAATCATATGGCCGGTGCTGGATACAGGCAAAAACTCCGTCAATCCCTCGACCACACCCAAAATTGCCGCCACCAGCAGCGAGTGCATATCACTCATCAATTAACCCCTAGATAGAAAACCACGGCAAAAAAGAGCCAACGTTAGGACTCTTTTATACCTGTTAGGTTTAGATATTATTAATTTAATTACTTTCTTTCAGATTATTGCCACGCTCAATGATAACGCCGACGTTTGCCGCTCTCGCCACCGCCCCCGGCTTGCTGAGCTTGATGCGTACCCATGGGGAATTAAAACGGCTAAGCAGGAGGTCTGCCACCTCTTCAGCCACGCGTTCAACCAGCGCAAAACGTCCGCCTTCCACATGGCTGACCACCGTTTGTGCGATATCAGCATAGCTCAGGCAATCGGCAACATCGTCGCTTTTCGCTGATTTGCGGTTATCCCATGCCATTTCGATATCGAACACCAGTTTTTGTTCGATAGTCTGTTCCCAGTCATAAACACCAATAGTGGTGATTACCGAAAGTTGCTCTATAAATACAATATCCATCACGACCTGCCTGCTTTTTGGCTAACCCGGATACCACTTCCGGCGAAATATGCGTATTATCCACGGAAGTAGTGTTTTACACGACATTTTCAAAACGGAACAGCTTATGAGTGCAATCGCGCCTGGAATGATTATCTTCGCGTACCTCTGCGGCTCAATTTCCAGTGCTATTCTGGTATGCCGCCTCGCTGGATTGCCGGACCCACGTGATAGCGGTTCTGGAAATCCGGGCGCGACAAACGTATTGCGAATTGGTGGCAAAGGAGCCGCCGTCGCCGTGCTGATTTTTGACGTCCTGAAGGGTATGTTACCCGTGTGGGGTGCATACGCGCTAGGCGTTAGTCCTTTCTGGTTGGGCTTGATTGCTATCGCCGCCTGCCTGGGACACATCTGGCCGGTGTTCTTCGGTTTTAAAGGTGGGAAAGGCGTCGCCACCGCCTTTGGCGCCATTGCGCCGATTGGCTGGGATTTAACCGGCGTCATGGCGGGCACCTGGTTGCTGACCATCTTGCTGAGCGGTTATTCCTCATTAGGGGCCATCGTCAGCGCCCTGATAGCCCCATTCTATGTCTGGTGGTTCAAACCCCAGTTCACCTTCCCGGTATCCATGCTGTCGTGCTTAATTCTGCTGCGCCATCATGACAACATCCAACGTCTGTGGCGTCGACAGGAGCCGAAGATCTGGACCAAGCTGAAGAAAAAGCGCGAAAAAGATCCCGAGTGACGATACTGCCGGATGATGATGCGACGGTGTCTTATCCGGCTTACAGGATCTGATACCCGTCAACCGGCTTACCCAACCGCTGCTGGCACCACGTTGCCAGAAACTCTACGCACACCCGTAGCTTTACGCTGCGATACAATGGCTCCTGATACACCGCCCAGATATTGGCGCTCTGCGCATATTCTGGCAACACGCGAACCAGTTCACCGCTGAGCAGAAACGGCTGTACGTCCCACTCAGAACGCAGCATGATCCCTTTTCCCTGTAACGCCCACTGCAACACAATCTCGCCGCTGTTAGAAGAAAGATGCCCCGCCACCTTGACCGATTTTTTCTCATGCCCATTATCAAGTTCCCAAACCCCGTGCGTCATATCGCGCTCTTTGGTAACCAGGCAATCATGGCGACTTAATTCCTGTAACGTCTTTGGATCCCCGTATTCTCGTAAATATGTCGGTGCAGCACACAATATTCTTTTATTTTTCGTTAACAAATGCGCAATATAATAATCGGGAATTTCATCATTAATACGAATATCCAGATCGATATTATCCTGCGCTAAATCAATTTGCCGATCGTACAGTTCAAAATGCACCTGTAATTCAGGATAGCTATGCATCAATTCGGTAATCGCTGGGGCGATATAACTGCGCCCAAACCCAAAGCTACAACCAATACGGATCATCCCTTCCGGACGCGTTTTGATTTGCGTGACGTCATCCACCAGATGCTGATAGCGGGCGAGGATCTCCTGCGCATGTTCATAGCACCGCTGACCGCTTTCCGTTAACGCCACGCCGCGTGCGGAGCGGTTAAGCAGCGTGGCCCCTAGCGTAGACTCCAGAATCTGAATGCGTTTTGTCACAAACGCTGGCGTCTGCCCAAGGGTCGCTGCCGCCGCGCTAAAGCTGCCGCTATGCACAATTTCAACCAGCACCTGCAGGTCTTTCGCCAGGGGATAGGTGTTCAGCATGTTCAGGATATCCGTGAGGGTGTGAATCGCAGTGTAATTCCCCTGGACATAATAAACCCTGCCTTTGCGCAATTTTTATTATCTTAAGCGGACATCATTCACGAACTGTTAATTGGTTATTCACAGCGCTAAAAAATATAAAACCACATTTTTAGTGGTAGTTTGTCCGGGAGAATTTATTTCCAGATAAATAAAAGAACTGGAGTTGACATGATGAGCCATCAAAATAACCAACATGCGATAAATACGCTGACTAACATTGTCGCTGATTTTACCGCCATGATTTCTACCCGTATGCCCGACGATGTCGTAGATAAATTAAAACAGCTACGCGAAGGCGAAACCTCGCCGATGGGTAAAATTATCTACCACACCATGTTTGACAACATGCAGAAGGCGATCGACCTGAATCGCCCGGCGTGTCAGGACACCGGTGAAATCATGTTCTTTGTGAAGGTCGGTTCCCGTTTTCCACTGCTGGGCGAACTGCAAAGCATCCTTAAGCAGGCCGTTGAAGACGCCACCGTGAAAGCGCCGCTACGCCACAATGCGGTAGAGATTTTTGACGAGGTAAACACCGGCAAAAATACCGGTACCGGCGTGCCATGGGTCACCTGGGACATCATCCCCGACGCTGACGACGCAGAAATTGAAGTCTATATGGCGGGCGGCGGCTGTACGCTGCCGGGGCGTTCCAAAGTGTTAATGCCTTCCGAAGGCTACGAAGGTGTCGTGAAGTTTGTTTTTGAGAATATCTCCACGTTAGCAGTAAACGCCTGCCCACCGGTGCTGGTCGGCGTAGGTATTGCGACCTCCGTTGAAACCGCCGCCGTGCTGTCACGCAAAGCCGTACTGCGCCCGATTGGCTCACGCCATCCTAATCCCAAAGCTGCCGAGCTGGAACTGCGTCTCGAGGAAGGACTTAACCGTCTGGGTATTGGCCCACAGGGGCTAACGGGTAACAGCTCCGTGATGGGCGTACATATCGAATCTGCCGCACGCCACCCGTCGACTATCGGCGTGGCCGTTTCTACCGGCTGCTGGGCGCACCGTCGCGGCACGCTGCGGGTTCATGCCGATCTCTCCTTCGAAAATTTGTCTCACACCCGGAGCGCGTTATGAAAAAGATCCTGACAACCCCGATCAAAGCCGAAGATCTGGCAGACATTCGCGTCGGCGATGTCATTTACCTGACCGGTACGCTGGTGACCTGTCGCGACGTGTGTCACCGCCGTTTGATCGAACTCAAGCGCCCGATCCCGTACGATCTAAACGGTAAAGCCATTTTTCACGCTGGCCCGATCGTGCGTAAGAACGGGGAAAAATGGGAGATGGTCTCCGTCGGCCCAACCACCAGCATGCGTATGGAAGCCTTTGAGAAAGAGTTCATCGAGCAAACCGGCGTCAAACTGGTGGTCGGCAAAGGCGGCATGGGACCGTTGACCGAAGAAGGGTGTAAGCAATTCAAAGCACTGCACGTGATCTTCCCGGCTGGCTGCGCGGTTGTTGCCGCCACGCAGGTTGAAGAAATTGAAGAAGTGCACTGGACGGAATTGGGCATGCCGGAATCCCTGTGGGTGTGCCGGGTTAAAGAGTTTGGCCCGCTGATTGTTTCCATCGATACCCATGGCAACAACCTGATCGCCGAAAACAAAAAGCTGTTCGCTGAACGTCGCGACCCGATCGTCGAAGAAATCTGCGAGCACGTGCACTACATCAAATAACCCTCCCGGAGAGGCGCATACCTCTCCCCCTTTCGCAGGGATACAACAATGGCACCTTTAGCTGGTTGGTGGCGATACCTGGCTCCGCTGGTGGTCATCGCCATTATTGCTGTTTTGCCCGTTCCTGGCGGTCTTGAAAGCCACACCTGGCTCTATTTTGCCGTCTTTACCGGGGTCATCGTCGGACTTATCCTGGAACCTGTTCCCGGTGCGGTAGTGGCGATGATTGGTATTTCTATCATTGCCGTGCTGTCGCCGTGGCTGTTGTTCAGCCCTGAGCAACTCGCCCAGGACGGATTTAAATTTACCGCCAAATCGTTATCATGGGCTGTGTCGGGGTTTTCTAACTCGGTTATCTGGCTGATTTTCGCCGCCTTTATGTTCGGTACCGGTTACGAGAAAACGGGTCTGGGTCGGCGTATCGCGCTGATGCTGGTAAAGAAGATGGGGCATCGCACGCTGTTTCTCGGCTATGCGGTGATGTTCTCCGAACTGATCCTTGCCCCCGTGACACCGTCTAATTCCGCACGCGGCGCAGGCATTATCTACCCGATCATTCGTAACCTGCCGCCGCTGTATCACTCTCAACCCAACGATCCCAGCGCCCGCTCCATTGGCTCTTACATTATGTGGATGGGGATCGTCGCCGACTGCGTCACCAGCGCTATTTTTTTAACGGCGATGGCACCAAATCTGCTGTTAATTGGCCTGATGAAAGGTGCTTCCCATACAGCGTTAAGCTGGGGTGACTGGTTCTTAGGCATGCTGCCGCTGAGCATTTTACTGGTGTTGATCGTGCCCTGGCTGGCCTACGTGCTGTACCCACCGGTGCAGAAATCTGGCGATCAGGTCCCGCGCTGGGCGGAAACCGAGCTGAAGGCGATGGGGCCACTGTGCGCGCGTGAGAAAAAGATGCTGGTATTGATGGTGGGAGCGCTGGTGCTGTGGATCTTTGGCGGTGACTATATTGATGCCGCAATGGTCGGCTACAGCGTGGTGGCGTTGATGCTGGTACTGCGCATCATTAGCTGGGATGACATTGTCAGTAATAAAGCGGCATGGAACGTCTTTTTCTGGCTGGCTTCGCTGATTACCCTTGCCACCGGGCTGAACAATACTGGCTTTATCTCCTGGTTCGGCAAACTGCTGGCAAACGGACTCAGCGGCTACTCGCCGATAATGGTAATGGTGGCGTTGATCGTGGTGTTCTATCTGTTGCGTTATTTCTTTGCCAGCGCCACGGCCTATACCTCTGCCCTCGCGCCAATGATGATTGCAGCCGCGTTGGCGATGCCGGACATCCCGCTGCCGGTATTCTGCCTGATGGTCGGTGCCGCCATTGGTCTGGGCAGCATTTTGACCCCGTACGCTACCGGACCAAGCCCGATCTACTACGGCAGCGGCTACTTGCCGACGGCCGATTACTGGCGACTGGGCGCCATCTTCGGCCTGATATTCCTCGTCCTGCTGGTGATAACCGGCCTGCTGTGGATGCCTCTGGTTTTACTGTAAATCCCGCCGGGGCGGCGTAGTGTCGCCCCTTTTCCCTACGCATCTCACCAGTCCGCTCCCGGTGCGCTTACGCCGCCGGTAACTCCGCCAACGGCCAGCGTGGACGCACGGTGACACCAAGGTCTGCCGTTGCTCCGGATTTAAAACGCACCATGCCCGCATAGGCGATCATCGCCCCGTTATCGGTACAAAATTCCGGGCGCGCATAGAACACTTCGCCACGACGTTTTTGCATCATTTCCGCAAGTGCGGCCCGCAGGGTACGGTTAGCGCTCACGCCCCCCGCCATCACCAGACGCTTAAAACCGGTTTGATCCAGCGCGCGTTTGCACTTGATCATCAGCGTATCGACCACCGCATCTTCAAATGCACGGGCGATATCCGCACGGGTCTGATCGTCGTTTTCGTTATTACGAATGGTATTTGCGGCAAACGTTTTCAAGCCTGAGAAGCTGAAATCCAGCCCCGGACGATCGGTCATCGGGCGCGGGAAGACAAAACGCTTTTCCACGCCCTGAGACGCCAGCTTAGACAGCATCGGGCCACCTGGATAATCCAGCCCCAGCAGTTTGGCCGTTTTATCGAACGCTTCACCGGCCGCATCGTCAATCGATTCGCCCAGCAACTCATACTGTCCAATACCGGTGACGCTAATTAGCTGCGTGTGTCCGCCAGAAACCAGCAGCGCTACAAAAGGATATTCCGGCGGATTATCTTCCAGCATCGGTGCCAGCAAATGGCCTTCCATATGGTGTACAGGAATGGCCGGAACATTCCAGGCGAACGCCAGAGAACGCCCTACGGTCGCCCCCACCAGCAGCGCACCGACCAGACCCGGTCCTGCGGTATAGGCCACCGCATCAATATCTTTTGCCGTTAACCCTGCTTCAATCAGCGCCGCCTGAATCAACGGTACGGTTTTACGCACGTGATCGCGCGAAGCCAATTCAGGCACAACCCCACCGTAGTCAGCGTGCAATTTCACCTGACTATACAATTGGTTGGCTAAAAGACCTTTTTCATCGTCGTAAATGGCGATGCCGGTTTCATCGCAGGATGTTTCAATTCCCAGTACACGCATGACTTGTTTTACCTCGCTCTAATACCGCGCAGTGTAGGTCGAATGCGGGTTGATGTAAAACTTTGTTCGCCCAAGGAAGAACCCTCGTGTATACTCCTCACCCTTATAAAAGTCCCTTTCAAAATCGCGTCGGTGCTTTACAAAGCAGCAGCAATTGCAGTAAAATTCCGCACCATTTTGAAATAAGCTGGCGTAGATGCCAGCGGCAAACCGAATTTATAAAGGTGAGAGTTACATGCCGGTAATTAAAGTACGTGAAAACGAGCCGTTCGACGTAGCACTGCGTCGCTTCAAGCGTTCCTGCGAGAAAGCAGGTGTTCTGGCGGAAGTTCGTCGTCGTGAGTTCTATGAAAAACCGACTACCGAACGTAAGCGCGCTAAAGCTTCTGCTGTGAAACGTCACGCGAAGAAACTGGCTCGCGAAAACGCACGCCGCACTCGTCTGTACTAATCTATTGGGAGCTAAGGCTCTCAATTCAGACTGAGTTGTAGTTGTAAGGCCGTGCTTCCGGAAGGAATGCGCGGCTTATTTTCGTTTATACATCAGTAACTACACAAAATCATTCACACTGTATCAAGACGGCAAGTGAGTGAATCCCCGGAGCTTACTTAAGTAAGTGACAGGGGTGAGCGAGCGCAGCCAACGCAGAGACAGTTTGAAGGATGAAGTGTAATAACGGGGCATATGGCTGGACGAATCCCACGTGTATTCATTAATGACCTGCTGGCAAGAACCGACATCGTCGATCTCATCGATGCACGAGTTAAGCTGAAAAAGCAGGGCAAAAATTATCATGCGTGTTGTCCGTTCCATAACGAGAAAACCCCCTCTTTCACCGTAAACGGTGAAAAACAGTTTTATCACTGCTTTGGGTGTGGCGCGCACGGCAACGCCGTCGACTTTCTCATGAACTACGACAAGCTCGAGTTTGTGGAAACCGTCGAAGAACTGGCCGCAATGCACAACCTTGAAGTGCCTTATGAAGCAGGCAACGGCCCCAGTCAGATAGAGCGCCATCAACGGCAAAGCCTCTATCAATTGATGGACGGCCTGAACACTTTTTATCAACAGTCTCTGATACAACCCGCCGCTACCCCTGCGCGCCAGTACCTGGAAAAGCGAGGACTCAGTAGCGACGTGATCGATCGTTTTGCTATTGGTTTTGCCCCCCCCGGTTGGGACAACGTCCTGAAACGGTTTGGCGGCAATCCTGAGAATCGCCAGGCATTGATTGACGCGGGTATGTTGGTGACCAACGATCAGGGACGCAGTTACGATCGCTTCCGTGAGCGAGTGATGTTCCCTATCCGCGACAAACGCGGTCGGGTCATTGGTTTTGGTGGACGCGTGCTGGGCGATGCCCTGCCGAAGTACCTGAACTCCCCGGAAACCGATATTTTCCATAAAGGTCGCCAGCTGTATGGCCTTTATGAAGCCCAGCAGGATAACGCCGATCCGCAGCGCCTGTTAGTGGTTGAAGGCTATATGGATGTGGTGGCGTTGGCCCAATACGGCATTAACTACGCCGTGGCCTCCCTCGGGACGTCAACCACTGCCGATCACATCCAGCTGTTGTTCCGTGCGACGAACCAAGTGATTTGTTGTTACGACGGTGACCGGGCCGGACGCGATGCCGCATGGCGCGCGCTGGAAACTGCACTGCCGTATATGACGGACGGACGCCAGCTGCGCTTTATGTTCTTACCTGACGGTGAAGATCCCGATACGCTGGTGCGTAAAGAAGGGAAAGAAGCCTTTGAAGCCCGGATGGAGCAGGCCTTACCGCTCTCCGCGTTTCTGTTTAACAGCCTGTTACCACAGGTAGATTTGAGTACCCCGGACGGACGAGCACAGCTCAGTACGCTGGCCTTGCCGCTGATCACTCAAGTCCCGGGCGAAACGTTGCGCATTTATCTGCGGCAGGAGTTGGGAAACAAGCTCGGCATTCTGGATGACAGCCAGCTTGAACGTTTAATGCCAAAACTGGCAGAAAATGGAGCTTCCCGCCCTGTTCCACAGCTAAAACGTACGACCATGCGTATACTTATAGGGTTACTGGTACAGAACCCAGGTTTAGCCCCGCTGGTGCCGCCGTTAGGCGCTCTGGATCAAAATAAGTTGCCCGGCCTTGGCTTATTCAGAGAACTGGTCAACACTTGTCTGGCCCAGCCAGGTCTGACCACCGGACAACTGTTAGAACACTATCGTGGCACAAATGATGCGGCCACCCTTGAAAAACTGTCGATGTGGGACGATATAGCAGATAAAGATATCGCGGAAAAAACCTTCACCGACTCACTCAACCATATGTTTGATTCGATGCTTGAACTGCGCCAGGAAGAGTTGATAGCTCGTGAGCGCACACATGGTTTAAGCAACGAAGAACGCCGGGAACTCTGGACGCTGAACCAGGAACTGGCCAAGAAATAAGAGAAAGACAAAACAAAGACAAAATCATTCTCGTTGTATCAAGGCAGCAAGTGAACGAACGCCTGGGAGTGTACATAAGTACATGACCAGGAAGAGAGAACGCAGCTAACGCAGAGACAACGTGAAAGATGAAGTATTTAACGGCTTAACTGCCGAATATCGATCGGGAAGCCCCCGACAGCCGCACGGAGAGGCAGCGGCAAAATATAAGTATGCCCTCGTTTTGCCGTTGGCGGTTTTACCGCCCAACACCAATCAAACGAATTAAGTGTGGATACCGTCTTATGGAGCAAAACCCGCAGTCACAGCTGAAGCTACTTGTCCAACGTGGTAAGGAGCAAGGCTATCTGACCTATGCCGAGGTCAATGACCATCTGCCGGAAGATATCGTCGATTCAGATCAAATCGAAGACATCATCCAAATGATCAATGACATGGGTATTCAGGTGATGGAAGAAGCACCGGATGCCGATGATCTGCTGCTTGCTGAAACCTCCAACAGCACCGATGAAGACGCGGAAGAAGCGGCTGCCCAGGTTCTGTCCAGCGTTGAGTCCGAAATCGGTCGTACAACTGACCCGGTGCGCATGTACATGCGTGAAATGGGTACCGTTGAACTGTTAACCCGTGAAGGCGAAATTGACATCGCTAAACGTATCGAAGACGGGATTAACCAGGTTCAATGCTCCGTTGCAGAATACCCGGAAGCCATCACCTATCTGCTCGAGCAGTACGATCGCGTAGAAGCTGAAGAAGCGCGTCTTTCCGACCTGATCACCGGCTTTGTCGATCCGAACGCGGAAGAAGACATGGCACCAACGGCGACGCACGTCGGGTCTGAACTCTCTCAGGAAGAGATGGATGACGACGAAGACGAAGATGAAGAAGAAGACGACGACAGCAGCGATGACGACAACAGCATCGACCCTGAATTAGCGCGCGAGAAATTCGGTGAACTGCGTACTCAGTACGAAATCACCCGCGACACTATCAAAGCGAAAGGCCGCAGCCATGCTGCCGCGCAGGAAGAAATTCAGAAGCTGTCTGAAGTGTTCAAACAGTTCCGCCTGGTGCCGAAGCAGTTCGACTACCTGGTAAACAGCATGCGCGTCATGATGGACCGCGTGCGTACTCAGGAACGTCTGATCATGAAGCTCTGCGTTGAGCAGTGCAAAATGCCGAAGAAAAACTTCATCACCCTGTTCACCGGCAACGAAACCAGCGAAACTTGGTTCAACGCGGCTATCGCGATGAACAAACCGTGGTCTGAAAAACTGCACGACGTGGCAGATGATGTCCACCGCGGCCTGCAGAAACTGCGTCAAATTGAAGAAGAAACCGGCCTGACTATCGAGCAGGTTAAAGACATCAACCGTCGTATGTCCATCGGTGAAGCGAAAGCCCGCCGTGCGAAAAAAGAGATGGTTGAAGCGAACTTGCGTCTGGTTATCTCTATCGCTAAGAAATACACCAACCGTGGTCTGCAATTCCTCGATCTGATTCAGGAAGGCAACATCGGTCTGATGAAAGCGGTAGATAAGTTTGAATACCGTCGTGGTTATAAGTTCTCCACCTATGCAACCTGGTGGATCCGTCAGGCGATCACCCGCTCTATCGCAGATCAGGCGCGTACCATTCGTATTCCGGTGCATATGATTGAGACCATCAACAAGCTCAACCGTATCTCCCGCCAGATGCTGCAAGAGATGGGCCGCGAGCCAACGCCGGAAGAGCTGGCTGAACGCATGCTGATGCCGGAAGACAAGATCCGTAAAGTGCTGAAGATTGCCAAAGAGCCTATCTCCATGGAAACGCCGATCGGCGACGATGAAGATTCGCATCTGGGTGATTTCATCGAGGATACCACCCTCGAGCTGCCGCTGGACTCTGCCACTACCGAGAGCCTGCGTGCCGCAACGCACGACGTTCTGGCTGGCCTGACAGCGCGTGAAGCAAAAGTTCTGCGTATGCGTTTCGGTATCGATATGAACACCGACCACACGCTGGAAGAAGTCGGGAAACAGTTCGACGTTACCCGCGAACGTATCCGTCAGATCGAAGCGAAGGCGCTGCGTAAACTGCGTCACCCGAGCCGTTCTGAAGTGCTGCGTAGCTTCCTCGACGATTAATCTCGCCGTATAAACATCAACGCCACCGCAAGGTGGCGTTTTTTTTCACATCCCACGCATAACCAGCGCGTCATCTAATTCCCGATACGCCGCCACTAACTTATCCAGCGTAATCCGGCTTAACCCACTCGGGTTCGGCAACACCCAGATCTGCGTCGCGCCAATCGCCAGCGTCTGTTTCCCCCACTGTGCACCACGCTGGCTAAAGCCTTGCTCAAATGCCTGCTTTCCCAAAATAGCGAGCGCCGCTGGCTGATAGTCTTCAATCTTCTCAATGAGCTGACGACCACCGCTACGCATCTCCTCGAGCTTCACTTCATTGGCCTGCACCGTTGGCCTGTCGACAAATTTGGTGACGCCACAGCGAAAATCCAGCAGGTGTTGTGCCTCTTCTGGCTTAAGCAGGCGATCGGTAAATCCCGCCTGATGGATGACCTTCCAAAAGCGGTTAGCAGGATGCGCAAAGGGAAAACCTGTACCTGCCGAAGAGAGCCCCGGATTGATGCCGCAAAAAACCACCCGCAGCCCCGGCGCCAGTATGTCCTTAACCATAATCACTCCGCACAATACATCAGGCAACCAGTATAACGGACTGAAAACACATTGTTTATAAAAACAGCATCCGTACGCTTATGGCTGGATTGCAACGCAGAGTTACTTTATAATCCACCGCCACGGCCCCTTAGCTCAGTGGTTAGAGCAGGCGACTCATAATCGCTTGGTCGCTGGTTCAAGTCCAGC
>NZ_SZXN01000020.1:0-18996 GCF_005281195.1 Citrobacter sp. wls613 | reverse complement strand
TAAAACACTATCAATAAGTTGGAGTCATTACCAACATCGTTGATACATGACAACCTCCACCTTAAGACCGGATAATTTTGGATGAATAATAGCGATGAAATAAAGAGACTGAGCATGTTATACAACGTTATTTCACCCTGAAGAAACAAAATTATTGGGGCCTCCTGCAAGATGGTACGCATAGTCAACAGGCATTATCCGCACAGCTTATTAACGTTTTAAAATTAATAAAAAGCATAAATGTTATTATTTAGCCGTCAATTATTCACATAACAGAAACATAAATAATCATATGTTGATTAAAAACATGATGCATTTCGCAATTTTCACATCCTGCGCGTTTTTTCTGTTTATTGCCGCCCCCCATGACGTTTAATCAGCGCTTATCAGTAAAGCGTCCGGTCGACACTTTTTTTTGCAAGATTGTTGGAAACGAAAACAGATTGTCCCGTCGAAAATGCCCCTCACCTGCCGCACACTAATTTCAGTCAACTTTCCCTACTGCCGATAATGACGCTCCCCGTCATCATCTGAACATGATTCACCGGAGATGCCATGAAAATAGTCACCTGCTTTAAGTTGGTCCCTGAAGAACAGGACATTGTCGTTACCCCTGAGCGTTCGCTTAATTTCGACAGAGCCGAAGCCAAAATCAGCCAATTTGACTTAAACGCCATCGAAGCCGCAGCGCAACTGGCTGCAGAAAGTGACGAGATCGTCGCCTTAACGGTTGGCGGCTCGCTGTTGCAAAACTCCAAAGTGCGTAAAGACGTCTTGTCCCGCGGGCCGGACAGCCTGTTTATGGTCCAGGATGCGCAACTGGAACATGCACTGCCCAGAGATACCGCCCAGGCGCTGGCCTGCGCCGCAACAAAAATCGAATGTGACCTGATGTTATTCGGCGAAGGGTCGGGCGATATCTATGCACAGCAGGTGGGCTTGCTGGTAGGCGAACTCCTGCAGTTGCCCGTCGTCAACGCGGTGAGCAAGATTGAACGTCACGGTGAGCGGATTCTGGTCGAGCGCACGCTTGAGAACGAGATCGAAGTGCTTGAACTCCCGCTCCCCGCCGTGCTTTGCGTCACGTCAGATATCAACACGCCGCGCATTCCGTCAATGAAAGCCATTCTTGGCGCCGGGAAAAAAGCCGTCACCCCCTGGCAGGCCAGCGATATTGGCTGGACGCCTGTGCCGCCGTTAGCGGAACTGGTGGCAATAACGGTTCCGCCACAAACCGAGCGTAAACGCATCATTCTGGAAAATGATTCAGCGGACGCCATTGCTGAACTGGCCGACCACCTGAAAAAAGCCCTGAATTAAGCCCAACGGAGAGAAAACATTATGAGTAAATTAGCCAACGTCTGGGTATTTAGCGATAACGCTGAACGCTACGCAGAATTAATGACCGGCGCGCGTCAATGGGGTGAACAGGTCCATATCATTGTGCAAGGTAGCGAGCAGGCAAATCAGGTTCTGCCGCTGGGGGCCGATAGCATTATCGTGCTTGAGCAATCTTCCGGCTTACAGCGCATTGAAAACTATGCCGAAACCTTCACTTCGCTGCTGCAAGATCACAACGGTTTACTGCTGATGCCCGCCACCAAGCGCGCGAAATCCCTTGGCGCGCGTCTGAGCATTCAACTCAATGCGGCGATGGTGAATGACGCCACCTCGGTAAGTCTTGATGCTGGCGCACTGTTCGTTGAACACCGCATGTATGGCGGTCTGGCATTCGGTAAAGAAAAACTCAATAGCGCGCTGGCCATAATCACGCTTGCATCCGGCGTACTGGAGTCGAGCGAGGCCAACCCGGCACACACCTGCCCTGTTACCGCTGCGCCGTACATCCCCCCTCGCCATGAAATTATGTGTCAGGAGCGTCGCGCCAAACCCCTGAGCAGCGTGGATCTCAGCAAAGCCAAACGCGTGGTGGGCGTCGGCCGCGGTCTGGTGGCACAAGCCGATCTGGAGATGGTACATAAACTGGCGGCCGTGCTGGGCGCAGAGGTCGGTTGTTCCCGTCCGATTGCTGAAGGCGAAAACTGGATGGAGCGCGAACGCTACATTGGCGTTTCCGGCGTGTTGCTGAAATCTGACCTGTACCTGACGCTGGGCATCTCCGGACAAATCCAGCATATGGTCGGCGGTAATGGTGCAAAAGTCATCGTCGCCATCAACAAAGATAAAAAAGCGCCGATCTTTAATTATGCCGATTACGGCCTGGTGGGCGATATCTACAAAGTTGTGCCGGCCCTGATCGAACAGTTAAGCCGCTAACCCCCCTCATTTAATCCACATCTCCCGCTGCGCTCGCGGCGGGAAGGGAGCATAAGCATGTCAGATGAAAAATTTGATGCCATTGTGGTTGGTGCTGGCGTGGCGGGAGCGGTCGCTGGCTACGTAATGGCAAAAGCCGGACTGGACGTACTGGTCATCGAGCGCGGAAACAGTGCGGGCAGTAAGAACATGACCGGCGGGCGTCTCTATGCACACAGCCTTGAAAGCATCATGCCAGGATTTGCCGAGGAAGCGCCTGTCGAACGCAAAGTGACGCGCGAAAAAATCTCTTTTCTAACCGAAGAAAGCGCCGTCACGCTCGATTTTCATGGTGAAAAAAACACGGCCGCAACGCAGGATTCGTACACGGTTTTACGCAGCCGTTTTGACCCGTGGCTAATGGATAAAGCCGAACAGGCCGGCGCGCAGTTTATTCCAGGCGTACGCGTCGATGCATTACTCCGCGAAGGTAATAAGGTTACGGGCGTTCAGGCCGGTGACGATGTTCTGGAGGCTAACATCGTCATCCTCGCTGACGGCGTCAACTCCCTACTCGGTCGCTCGCTCGGCATGGTCCCGCCCGCTTCAGCACACCACTATGCCGTCGGCGTTAAAGAGTTGATTGGCTTGCCCCCCGCGGTCATTGCAGACCGTTTCAATCTTTCGGGCAACGACGGCGCGGCCTGGCTGTTTGCCGGTTCCCCGTCAAACGGCTTGATGGGCGGTGGTTTTCTGTACACCAATCAGGATTCAATTTCTCTGGGCCTGGTTTGTGGGCTGGGCGATATCGCCCACGCAACGAAGAGCGTTCCACAAATGCTGGAAGACTTTAAGCAGCATCCAACCATTCGTCCGCTGATTGCCGGGGGTGAACTGCTGGAATATTCGGCGCATATGGTGCCAGAAGGCGGCCTGGCTATGGTGCCTAAACTGGTCGATGACGGTGTGATGATCGTCGGCGATGCCGCCGGCTTCTGCCTGAATCTGGGGTATACGATCCGCGGCATGGATTTGGCCATTGCCTCCGCAGAGGCGGCGGCGAAAACGGCTATCGCAGCGAAAGAACGCCAGGATTTCTCCGCCAACAGCTTGATGGAATACAAGCGCTCCCTCGAGCAGGGTTGCGTCATGCATGAGTTACAGCATTTTCGCAAGATCCCGGCACTGATGGAAAACCCACGTCTGTTCACCCAGTACCCGCGCATGGTGGTGGATATTATGAGCGAAATATTCACCGTTGACGGACGTCCGACGCCCCCAATGCGCAAAAGGATCATGCCCCATGTAAAACGCATTGGGTTAATGAACTTACTGAAAGACGGCATTAAGGGAGCGACCGCGTTATGAACCAGAACAACACCGTGAACGTTGACGTCAAGCTGGGCGTCAATAAATTCAACGTTGATGAAGGACATCCACACATTATTCTGGCCACCCACCCGGATCTGAACGAGTTTCGCAAACTGCTCTATGCCTGCCCCGCCGGACTGTACAAGCAGGACGAGGCCGGAAATATCCATTTTGATTCCGCCGGATGTCTGGAGTGCGGAACCTGTCGGGTGCTGTGCGGCGAAACAATACTTGAACAATGGACGTACCCGCTCGGCACTTTTGGCATCGATTTTCGTTATGGATAACGGATATTGCCAGTTGCAGGCCGGATAAGGCCCAGTCGCCGTCCGGCAAGACGTATGCCGCAATCATCCAGGGACAAAGCAATGAGTGTCAGATTAACGTTTAACGCCGAGCGTCGTCATGCCTGGCGACAGCAAGGACTGTGGGGTGATGCCTCACTGGGCGATTACTGGAGCCAGACCGCCCGGGCCGTACCGGATAAAATTGCCGTGGTCGATAATCACGGCGATGCATACACTTACGCCGCACTCGACCGCGCCGCCAGCAGCCTGGCCACCTGGTTTTTAGCCAGCGGCATTCAACCTGGCGATCGGGTGGCCTTCCAGTTGCCGGGCTGGTGTGAATTTACCGTGATTTATCTGGCTTGCCTGAAAACTGGTGCCGTTTCCGTACCGCTACTGCCTGCCTGGCGCGAAGCAGAGCTGGTATGGGTGCTAAACAAATGCAAGGCGAAGCTCTTCTTTGCGCCAACCCTGTTTAAACAGACTCGCCCGGTGGATCTGATCCTGCCCTTACAGAATCAGTTGCCGCACCTGCAACAAATTATTGCCGTGGATAAACTGGCCCCGGCAACTGCTTCGCTGGCGCTAAGCCAGCTTCTGACCTCCCCCCCGTTAACCCACACCGTTAGCGTACACGCCGACGCGTTAGCCGCCGTGCTGTTCACTTCCGGCACAGAGGGTATGCCAAAAGGAGTAATGCTGACCCATAACAATATTCTCGCCAGCGAACGCGCCTACTGCGCCCGCCTTAACCTCAACTGGCAGGATGTTTTTTTAATGCCTGCACCGCTGGGGCACGCCACCGGTTTTCTGCACGGTGTCACGGCCCCCTTTTTAATCGGCGCACGCAGCGTGCTACTGGATATTTTTACCCCAACAGCCTGTCTTGAACTGCTGGAGCAACAGCGCTGTACCTGCGTCCTCGGCGCCACGCCCTTCGTCTATGACATGCTGTGCTGCGTGGAAAAACGGCCTTACGACCTCTCATCGTTACGCTTTTTCTTATGCGGGGGCACCACCATTCCGCAGAAAATTGCCCGCGAGTGTCAGCAGCGCAGCATTAAGTTGTTAAGTGTTTACGGCTCGACCGAAAGCTCACCGCATGCGGTGGTGAATCTCGATGATTCGCTTTCCCACATGATGAATACCGACGGCTACGCCGCTGCGGGCGTTGAAATTAAAGTGGTTGACGAGGCACGTAATACGCTGCCGCCAGGCGTGGAGGGCGAAGAAGCCTCGCGCGGGCCGAACGTGTTTATGGGCTACCTTGATGAACCCGAAATGACTGCCAGAGCACTGGATCAAGACGGCTGGTACTACAGCGGTGACTTATGCCGCATGGACGAGGCGGGCTACATTAAGATTACCGGACGTAAGAAAGATATTATTGTGCGCGGTGGCGAAAATATCAGCAGCCGTGAGGTTGAGGACATTTTATTGCAGCATCCGCGTATTCACGATGCCTGCGTGGTGGCAATGCCGGACGAGCGTTTAGGGGAAAGGTCGTGCGCTTACGTGGTGCTTAAACCGCCACATCACTCGCTGTCGCTGGAATCGGTGGTGGCCTTCTTTAGCCGCAAGCGGGTAGCAAAATACAAATATCCAGAACATCTGGTGATTGTCGATAAATTACCGCGCACCGCCGCCGGTAAAATTCAGAAGTATCAACTTCGTCAGGATATTATTCAGCGCCTGAGCAAGGTATGAATGCCGGATGGCGACGCTCTCGCGCCTTATCCGGCCTACGAATAATGCTGACCGTAGGCCGATAAGGCATTTACGCCGCCATCCGGCAGGGTATTACTTGTTCAGTTCCGCCAGGCTCAGCCAGGTCTGTACGACGGTGTCCGGGTTCAGCGACAGACTGTCGATCCCCTCTTCCATCAGCCAGGCCGCGAAGTCTTCGTGGTCAGAGGGGCCCTGACCGCAAATACCCACGTATTTACCCTGTTTCTTGGCCGCGCGAATCGCCATCGACAGCAGCGCTTTCACCGCGTCGTTACGCTCATCAAACAGTTCAGACACCACGCCGGAATCACGGTCCAGCCCCAGCGCCAGCTGCGTCATGTCGTTCGAGCCGATAGAGAAACCGTCGAAGTACTCAAGGAACTGCTCAGCCAACAAGGCGTTGGATGGGATCTCACACATCATGATAATCTTCAGCCCGTTTTCACCGCGCTTCAGACCCTGACGAGCCAGCTCTTCCACCACTGCCTTGGCCTGCGCCACGGTACGCACAAACGGCACCATCACTTCAACGTTAGTCAGTCCCATCTCGTTGCGTACACGTTTCACCGCGTCACATTCGAGTGCGAAGCAGTCACGGAAGCTGTCTGCCACGTAACGGCCTGCCCCGCGGAAGCCCAGCATCGGGTTCTCTTCATGCGGCTCGTAACGCTCGCCGCCGACCAGGTTGGCATACTCGTTGGACTTAAAGTCTGACATCCGCACAATGACGCGTTTTGGATAGAACGCCGCACCCAGCGTCGCGATCCCTTCGGTCAGACGACCGACGTAGAATTCACGCGGCGAATCAAAACCTTTCATCATCCCGCGGATTTCGTTTTGCAGTTCCGGCGTCTGGTCATCAAATTCCAGCAGCGCGCGAGGATGCACGCCAATCATGCGGTTGATGATAAATTCCAGACGCGCCAGCCCGACACCTTCGTTTGGCAGGCAAGCGAAGTCGAATGCACGGTCCGGGTTACCGACGTTCATCATCACCTTCAACGGCAGGTCCGGCATCGTTTCGACGCTGGAACTCTTAACGCTAAAGTCGAGCATATCGGCATACACGTAGCCGGTGTCACCTTCGGCACAGGAGACGGTCACATTCTCGCCTTCGGTGATGCGATCGGTTGCATCACCACAGCCTACTACCGCCGGGATCCCCAGTTCACGGGCGATGATTGCCGCGTGACAGGTACGACCACCACGGTTGGTGACAATCGCCGCCGCTTTTTTCATGATCGGTTCCCAGTCCGGGTCGGTCATGTCAGTAACCAGCACGTCACCAGGTTCAATGCGGTTCATTTCGCTGATGTCATGAATGACTTTTACCGGACCCGCACCGATGCGGTGGCCGATAGCACGGCCTTCAGCAATGATTTTGCCCTGCGCATGCAGCGTATAACGCTCCATCACCTGGCCGCGAGAACGAACGGTTTCCGGACGCGCCTGCACAATAAACAGCTTGCCGGTGTGACCGTCTTTCGCCCATTCGATGTCCATCGGACGACCGTAGTGCTTCTCGATTTGCACCGCCTGCTTCGCCAGTTCCTGCACTTCCTCGTTCGTCAGTGAGAAAATATCGCGCTGTTCCTGCGGCACATCTTCGATCGTCACCTGTTTGCCGTGTTCCTGGGTCGGCGAGTAGATCATGCGGATTTTTTTCGAACCCATGGTGCGACGTACGATAGCCGGACGGTTAGCCGCCAGGGTCGGTTTGTGCACATAGAATTCATCCGGGTTAACGGCACCCTGCACCACCATTTCGCCCAAGCCCCATGCGGAGGTGATAAACACCACCTGATCGAAGCCAGATTCTGTGTCGATAGAGAACATGACGCCCGAAGAGGCCAGGTCGGATCGCACCATCCGCTGAACGCCAGCAGAAAGCGCTACGCCACGGTGGTCATAACCCTGGTGCACACGGTAAGAAATTGCACGGTCGTTAAACAGCGAAGCAAAGACGTGCTTGATGGCCACCAGCACGGCATCAAAGCCCTGGACGTTGAGGAACGTTTCCTGCTGACCGGCAAATGAAGCATCAGGCATATCTTCTGCGGTGGCGGAGGAGCGCACGGCAAAAGAGGCATGGGCATCGTCCGCGGAAAGCTGCGCGTAGGCATCACGGACGGCATTTTCCAGCTCAGGCTGGAAAGGAGTGTCGATAATCCACTGGCGGATCTGCGCCCCGGCTTTGGCAAGCTCGGTGACATCGTCGATATCCGTTTTATCCAGCAGTTCATAAATGCGCTGGTTTACACCGCTTTGCTCCAGAAACAGGTTAAACGCATCGGCGGTCGTTGCAAAACCATTCGGTACGGAAACACCCATACCTGAAAGGTTAGTAATCATTTCACCCAGGGAGGCATTTTTGCCTCCAACTCTGTCTACATCATTCATGCCGAGTTGGTTATACCAAAGCACCAGCGGTGACGAGCCATTGTTGGACATCGAACAATCCTTATATATGAACGAGGTTAGGAAACTCAATTTTGCGTAATTATCTTTGCATATTTACCGCGGCGAAAAAAACGGTGAATCGTTCAAGCAACTTTATTTTTTATTTTTTCAGATTGTTTCCGCATTTGCGCAAACCCGCGAGCGGCACGGGATCACCACAAAAACAGTCGGTCTAAACATTCGTTCCGAAAAATGAAATGTACTTTTCAGTAAATATAAAAATACCGTTTCATTTTATAAAATGGCGACAACAATATTCGCTTCTGACGCATTTTAATTTATGCTTTCAGAGAATTATATCTGCCCCCAGGATGAGCAAAATGGATAATGCTGTTGATCGTCACGTATTTTATATTTCTGATGGCACGGCCATCACCGCAGAGGTATTGGGCCACGCAGTGATGTCGCAATTTCCGGTTACGATCAGCAGTATTACGCTGCCGTTTGTTGAAAATGAGAGCCGCGCCCGCGCGGTGAAAGACCAGATTGACGCCATTTACCAGCAAACGGGCGTACGCCCGTTAGTGTTCTACTCCATTGTATTGCCGGAGATTCGCGCAATCATTTTGCAAAGCGAGGGCTTCTGTCAGGATATCGTCCAGGCGCTGGTCGCACCGCTGCAACATGAGATGAAACTCGACCCGACTCCAATCGCTCATCGCACGCACGGACTGAATCCCGGCAACCTCAATAAGTACGACGCGCGCATTGCCGCCATTGATTACGCCCTCGCCCACGATGACGGTATTTCGTTGCGCAACCTCGATCAGGCGCAGGTTATTTTGCTCGGCGTCTCCCGCTGCGGTAAAACGCCAACCAGCCTGTATCTGGCGATGCAGTTTGGCATTCGGGCGGCGAACTACCCCTTTATTGCCGATGATATGGATAACCTGGTACTGCCCGCGTCGCTAAAACCGCTGCAACATAAACTTTTTGGTCTGACCATTGATCCGGAACGTCTGACGGCGATCCGCGAGGAGCGTAGAGAAAACAGTCGTTATGCCTCGCTGCGTCAGTGCCGCATGGAAGTAGCCGAAGTTGAAGCGTTATACCGTAAAAACAAGATCCCATGGCTCAACAGTACCAACTATTCGGTAGAAGAAATTGCCACCAAGATCCTCGATATTATGGGACTAAATCGTCGTATGTACTAGAATGCTAGTGCAATGGTTCATTTTTTGTTAGCATAAACTTTGGCTTGCGAGGTGTGACACGCCTCGCACTTGAAATCAGCAGGGATTGGTTTATCGTGATGCGCATCACTTCCCGGTAGTCCTGCCGTTGAAGCAACAAATTTCTGAGACACGTAATGAACCGAACTGATGAACTCCGTACTGCGCGTATTGACAATCTGGTCACTCCCGCTGAGCTGGCGCAACGGCATCCTGTGTCGTCCTCTGTCGCTCATCACGTGACGGATTCCCGACGCCGGATAGAAAAAATACTGAATGGCGAAGATCCTCGTTTGCTGGTGATCGTGGGTCCCTGCTCGATTCACGACCTCGATGCGGCCCTGGAATACGCCACGCGCTTGCAGACGCTGCGCACCCAACACCAGGCACGCCTGGAAATCGTGATGCGGACCTATTTTGAAAAACCGCGCACCGTCGTGGGCTGGAAAGGCTTAATTTCCGACCCGGACCTGAACGGCAGCTACCGCGTCAACCACGGCATTGAGCTGGCGCGTAAACTCCTGCTACAGGTCAACGAGCTGGGGGTCCCTACGGCCACCGAATTCCTCGATATGGTCACCGGCCAGTTTATTGCCGATCTGATCAGCTGGGGCGCTATCGGCGCACGTACTACCGAAAGCCAGATCCACCGTGAAATGGCCTCTGCGCTGTCCTGCCCGGTTGGGTTTAAAAACGGGACGGATGGTAATACGCGTATCGCCGTCGATGCGATTCGCGCTTCCCGCGCCAGCCATATGTTCCTCTCACCGGATAAAACCGGTCAGATGACCATCTATCAGACCAGCGGCAACCCGTACGGGCATATCATCATGCGCGGTGGTAAAAAGCCGAATTACTTTGCAGAAGATATTGCCGCCGCCTGCGATACGCTGCATGAATTTTCGCTGCCGGAGCATCTGGTCGTCGATTTCAGCCACGGCAATTGCCAGAAGCAGCATCGCCGCCAGCTGGAAGTGTGTGATGACGTCTGTCAGCAAATTCGCAATGGCTCAACGGCCATTGCCGGGATTATGGCAGAAAGTTTCCTGCGCGAAGGGACACAAAAAATCGTCAGCGGTCAGCCGCTGGTCTACGGTCAGTCCATAACCGACCCCTGCCTGAATTGGGAAGATACCGAACTGCTGGTCGAAAAACTCGCGGCTGCGGTGGATAGCCGCTTCTAACTTTTTCGCCGGGTAGCATATGTTACCCGGTGACAATCCCTTGTTTTCCTCCTGTTTTTTCCTCTTTTTTGCTCAAAAATCGCTCTCGTCACAATTTTTTCACAAAAAGGCTTGCCGCAAATTTTTACTTTGATGATAATGATTATCATTGTTACATTGATTGTTATTTTTAAACACTATGTCACGTATGGATAACACAACGGCAACGCCTGCAAAAAAGAAGACACCACCCCCTACCCCCGTCGCTGAGCGTCGAATTGACAGCAAAAGCCTGCTGGGCAATGAGGGACGTGTGATCATTGAGCATGACGGGCAGCATTACCTGCTGCGCCAGACCCATGCCGGAAAACTAATTTTAACGAAATAACCCCACACATTTCGCCAGCCACCCAGGTTATCCCCAGGCAGCCAGCGCTTTTCGAGTTTCTAATGGAGAGTTGCTATGCCTTACCTGCACACCGCGAGGATGCGCCCATCGCTGCTGGCGCTGGCGATCGTCTGCAGTCTTCCTGGCGCCGCCTACGCGGCGGTTGAAGACATGACCGTTACCGCGACCGGCAATGCTCGCAGCGCCTTTGAAGCACCGATGATGGTCAGCGTCATCGACGCGACGGCCCCGGAAAACCAAACCGCCAGCTCCGCCGCAGACCTGCTGCGCAGGGTCCCCGGCCTGACTCTTGACGGCACCGGTCGCACCAACGGTCAGGACGTCAATCTGCGCGGCTACGACCGACGCGGCGTGCTGGTACTGGTTGACGGCGTCCGTCAAGGCACTGACACCGGACACCTCAACAGCACCTTCCTCGATCCTGCCCTCATCAAGCGGATTGAAGTGGTGCGCGGCCCGTCCGCGCTGCTGTACGGCAGCGGCGCGCTGGGCGGCGTCATTGCCTATGAGACGGCGAATGCCAGCGATCTACTGGGCGCGGGAAAAAACAGCGGGTATCGCGTGTTCGGTACCGCTGCCACGGGGGATCACAGCCTCGGGATGGGTGCCAGCACGTATGGCCGCACCGATACGCTGGACGGACTGCTGTCCTGGTCCAGCCGTGACCGGGGTGACCTCCGTCAGAGTAACGGCACCACAGCGCCGAACGACGAAGCGATTAATAATATGCTGGCGAAAGGCAGCTGGAAAATTGACAACGCCCAGACGTTGGCCGGCTCACTGCGCTATTACAACAACGATGCACGGGAACCTAAAAACCCGCAGGCCAGTGACGTTGACAGCAGCAATCCAATGACCGACCGTTCGACGATCCAGCGCGATGCCCAACTGACCTACTCGGTAGCCCCGGCGGATAATAACTGGCTGAATGCCGATGCGCGCATTTACTGGTCTGAAGCGCGCATTAACGCACAAAACCCGGATGCCACCGGCGAGTTTCGTAAGCAAACCACCACAGGTGGGAAGATTGACAACCGTACGCGCCTGTTTAGCGACACCTTTGCCGCGCATCTGCTGACATATGGCGGCGAGTACTATCGTCAGGAGCAAAAACCAGCGGGAGCCACTACCGGTTTCCCACAGGCGAAAATTGATTTCAGCTCCGGCTGGCTACAGGACGAAATCACCCTGCGTGACCTGCCGGTGACCTTGCTGGGCGGCACGCGTTATGACTCTTATCGCGGTAGCAGCGACGGTTACGCGGACGTCGATGCCGATAAATGGTCGTCCCGCGCAGGAATGACCGTAACCCCAACCGACTGGCTGATGCTGTTTGGATCTTACGCCCAGGCCTTCCGTGCGCCAACCATGGGCGAAATGTACAACGATGCAAAACACTTCTCCATCGGTCGCTTCTACACCAACTACTGGGTACCTAATCCGAATCTGCGCCCGGAAACCAACGAAACGCAGGAGTATGGTTTTGGTCTGCGCTTTGACGATTTGCTGCTGGCGAACGATGCCCTTGAATTTAAAGCCAGCTATTTTGACACGAAAGCGAAAGACTATATCTCCACCCGCGTCGATTTCGCCGCCGCAACGACGATGTCCTACAACGTTGCTAACGCCAAAATCTGGGGCTGGGACGTGATGACAACTTATTCCACCGATCTGTTCAGCCTGGATCTGGCCTATAACCGCACGCGCGGCAAAGACACCGACACCGGTGAATATATTTCCAGCATTAACCCGGACAACGTCACCAGCAAGCTAAACGTGCCTGTCGCGCACAGCGGTTTCTCAGTTGGCTGGCTCGGTACCTTTGCCGACCGTTCAACCCATATCAGCAACAGCTACACTAAACAGCCCGGCTATGCGGTCAACGACTTCTATGTCAGCTACCAGGGGCAGCAGGCGCTGAAAGGCATGACCACCACGCTGGTGCTGGGTAACGCCTTTGACAAAGCGTACTGGTCGCCGCAGGGCATTCCACAAGATGGACGCAACGGCAAAATTTTCGTGAGTTATCAGTGGTAATCACTTTGCCCCGGACACCGGGGCAGCAATCGGAAAGGAAGAGGCAATGAATTACTACACCCGCTGGCTGGAACTGAAAAAAGAACATCCTGGCAAATACGCCCGTGACATCGCAGGTCTGCTGCATATCAGCGAAGCTGAACTGACCTTTGCGCGCGTTGGTCATGACGCCTGGCGCCTGCGCGGTGAGGTGCGCGAGATCCTCAGTGCACTGGAGGCCGTGGGCGAAACCAAATGCATTTGTCGCAATGAATACGCGGTGCATGAAGTTATTGGTGCGTTTACGAATCAACACCTGAACGGCCATGCTGGGCTCATTCTGAATCCGCGCGCCCTCGATCTGCGCCTGTTCTTGAATCAATGGGCCAGCGCATTTCACATCAGCGAGAACACCGCTCACGGCGAGCGCCAGAGCATCCAGTTTTTCGATAGTCAGGGCGACGCGTTGCTAAAGGTCTACACCACGCAGCATACCGATATTGCTGCCTGGGGCTCGCTGCTGACCCGTTTCATCTTTGCGGAAAACCCACCGCTGATGCTGCAAACACTCGAAACCGCCGTTTCTGGCGTTAACGCAGACGCTACGGCGGTAGATGCAGAGTGGCGCACCATGACCGATGTGCACCAGTTTTTTGGCATGCTGAAACGCCACAACCTAACCCGTCAGCAGGCCTTTCGCCTGGTGGGTGACGATCTGGCCTGCAAAGTGGCGAACAGTGCGGTGGCCCAATTGCTGGAAACTGCACGTCAGGATGGCAACGAAATTATGGTATTTGTCGGCAACCGCGGCTGCGTGCAGATTTTTACCGGCGTGGTAGAAAAATTGGTGCCAATGAAAGGCTGGCTGAATATTTTCAACCCGACCTTTACGCTGCATCTGCTGGAAGAGACCGTCACCGAGACGTGGGTCACGCGTAAGCCGACCGCTGACGGTCACGTCACCAGCCTGGAACTGTTTGCCGCAGACGGTACGCAAATCGCCCAGCTGTATGGGCAGCGTACGGAGGGCGAGCCAGAACAGAAGCAATGGCGTACGCAAATCGACGCGTTAGCACCGAAAGGGCTGGCCGCATGAAGATACTGTGGGTCCTGATGGCGTTTCTGCCGCTGACGGCTCAGGCCGCGCCCGAAGAGAAAGTGGTCGCCCTCGGCGGTGACGTGACAGAGATTGTCTTTGCGCTGGGCGCGCAGTCATCCCTTGTGGCGCGGGATAGCACCAGCCAGTGGCCGGCGGCGGCAACGGCATTGCCGGACGTGGGCTATTTACGTCAGCTCAATGCCGAAGGGATCCTGGCCACCCGCCCTACGCTGGTTTTGGCCAGCGCGCAGGCGCAGCCCTCATTGGCGCTTGAACAGCTCAAGCAAAGTCAGGTCAACGTTGTTACGGTGCCGGCAGGTAATGCGCTTAGCGTGATTGATGAGAAAGTCCGGGTGATTGCACAGGCAACCCATCGTCAGGCTCAAGGCGAGGCGCTACGCCAAACCCTACGCCAGGCACTGGCTGAACTGCCCTCCTCGGAACTCAACAAACGCGTGCTGTTCATTCTCAATCACGGCGGAATGACCGCCATGGCGGCCGGCCAGCAAACCGGAGCCGATGCAGCCATTCGTGCCGCAGGTTTGCGCAACGCTATGCAAGGGTTTACCCGTTACCAACCCTTGTCTCAAGAAGGAGTGATTGCCAGTCAGCCCGATCTGGTGGTGATTTCCCAAGACGGCGTCAACGCGATGGGGGGTGAAGATAATCTGTGGACGCTGCCGGGACTGGCGCAAACGCCCGCTGGTCGTAATAAGCAGGTGTTGCAGATTGACGATATGGCATTGCTGGGTTTTAGCGTGCGTACGCCGCAGGCCATCCAGCAACTGCGTGCCAAAGCGGAGCAATTGCCCTGATGCCCTGGCGTATCACCTGCTCTTTGTGGATGCTGGCCGCTACGCTGGTCGTGATGACGATTGTGGCCACCGGTTTTGGCGCATTGCGTCTGCCGGTAAGCCTTTTCTGGCGCGAGGGAGATGGCGCGCTGCGTCAAATCTGGCTCACTATTCGACTACCGCGCGTGCTGCTGGCACTGGTGATTGGCGGTTCACTGGCGCTGGCGGGCTGTGTGATGCAGGGGTTGTTTCGCAATCCACTTGCCGATCCGGGCCTGTTGGGGATCAGTAGCGGAGCCGCCTGCGCCGTCGCATTGTGGGTAGTATTACCGGTCACCTTACCGGCGCTGCTGATGCTGTATGCCCCGATGCTGGCGGCATTTCTCGGCGCACTCGCCACCACCGGAGTGATTTTTATCCTCAGTCAACAGCGCGACGGTTCGCTTTCACGCCTGTTGCTGGTGGGTATTGCCATCAATGCATTGTGCGGAGCTGCGGTCGGCGTGTTGTCGTGGGTCAGCAATGATGCGCAACTGCGCCAGTTGTCGCTGTGGGGGATGGGCAGTCTGGGGACCGCGCAGTGGTCAACACTACTGGCGGTCACTTCGCTGATGCTGCCCACGGTGCTTTTCATCTGGCGTTTAGCCCCGACGCTGAATCTGCTGCAGCTCGGAGAGGAAGACGCGCACTATCTTGGCGTGGATGTCCGTCGGGTGCAGTGCATTTTGCTGCTATGCAGCGCACTGTTAGTAGCCGCAGCCGTCGCGGTCTGCGGCGTAATTGGTTTTATCGGTTTGGTTATCCCTCATTTGATGCGCATGTGGCTTGGTAGCGATCATCGGGCGGTGATCCCAGGCTCTGTATTGGCGGGGGCATGTTTACTGTTGATCGCCGACACCCTCGCGCGAACAGCGGTTTCGCCCGCTGAGATGCCGGTGGGTCTGTTGACCAGTATTCTCGGTGCGCCGTGGTTTTTGTGGCTTATTTTTCGTCAGCGAGGTCCGCATGGCTGAACATTTTATCGCCGAAAATCTGTACTATCATGTGGCGGATCGTTCGGTGATTCGCGACGTGTCACTGACGCTGACAAAGGGTGAACTGGTGGCGTTGATCGGCCCAAATGGTGCGGGGAAGTCCACGCTGCTGCGCCTGCTGACCGGCTTTCTGACGCCGACAGCCGGGCGCTGCTTACTGAACGGAAAACCGCTGAATGACTGGCGTATACAGAGTCTGTCTCGCCATCGAGCAGTCATGCGGCAACAAACACAGATAGGCTTTGACTGGCAGGTCGAAGCCGTGATCGCCATGGGGCGAGCGCCCTGGACCCAACGACCCGAACCGGCGCTTATTGCTCAGGTGATGGCGATGACCGGATGTACACCGCTAGCTGGCAGGCACTACGCCGCGCTTTCCGGCGGCGAGCAGCAACGAGTACAGCTTGCCCGTGCGCTGGCGCAGTTGTGGTGCGATGGCGCGCCGCGCGGCTGGCTATTCCTTGATGAACCTACTTCAGCGTTAGATCTCTACCACCAGCAGCAGCTGTTACGTTTGTTAACGTCGCTAACGGCTGCGGGGGAGTTACACGTATGCGTAGTCCTTCACGATCTCAATCTTGCCGCGCTGTGGGCCGACAAAATTATCTTGCTCCATGACGGACATATTGTCTCTCAGGGGACGCCGGAAGCCGTATTACAGGCCAATGAGCTGATGCGCTGGTACGGCGCCCAGCTTCACATTGGCCTGCACCCGGCTAACGCCTCGCCGCAGGTTTTTCTCGCCCGTTAGCTTGAACAACTGACTTCCAGCCGCTTACCCCAGTCTGGCGGACGGCTGACATAGTCATCATCCCTGTCGGCATACGGCGTGCGCAACGCAATGTGTAAGCGATGCAGTTCAGCGTAATCCCCCTGCTCTGCCTGGCTAATTGCCCGCTGCGCCAGCCAGTTGCGTAACACCATTGCCGGGTTGGCAGCTTTCATTTGCGCCTGTCTTACTTCGTCCGCCACGTTATCCTGTTGCAAACGTGAACGATAGCGCGCAAACCAGTCATCAAATACTGCGCGGTCGATAAACTCATCGCGCAACGGCGAAGACGCACTATGTTGCTCCGTCTGACTCAGCATACGAAACGTTCGCGTAAAATCGCTTCTTTCCCGTGCCATCAGGCTAAACAGTTCGCTGAGCAATTCGTTATCGTTTTTTTGCTCGCTAAAGAAGCCCAACTTTTGTCGCATCCGCTGCCCATAACGGGTCAGCAGCGCCAGTTGATAGTTATCCAGCGCGTCATTGAGTGCGTCGGCCGCAATAAACGGCGACAGGGTTTGCGCCAGCCGCTGCAAATTCCACAGCGCGGCAGCCGGTTGATTATCGAAACTGTATCGCCCCTGGTGATCCGAATGATTACAGATAAAATCAGGCACATAGTCATCCAGAAAACCGAAGGGACCGTAGTCCATCGTCAGCCCCAGAATCGACATGTTGTCGGTGTTCATCACCCCGTGCGCAAACCCTACCGTCTGCCAGTCGGCAATTAAGGTCGCGGTGCGCGTGACCACGTCCTGAAACCACCGTTGATATTTATCCGCCTCGTCCTGCCAGTGCGGCCAATAATAGCGAATCGCAAAATCGGCCAGTTGACGTACTTTTTCCGGTTCACGACGATAGTAGAAGTGTTCAAAGTGACCAAAGCGCATATGACTTTGCGCTACGCGAATCAGCATCGCCCCGGCTTCTACCGTTTCGCGGTAGACCGGCGTGTCGCTGGTGACCACCGACAGCGCTCGCGTCGTGGGGATCCCGAGATAATGCATGGCTTCGCTGGCCAGACTTTCGCGGATCGTCGAACGCAGTACCGCACGCCCGTCTCCCATGCGCGAATATGGCGTAAGTCCCGCGCCTTTCAGATGCCAGTCAAGCGTCGAGCCATCGGCGAGCAGCTGTTCGCCCAGCAGGATCCCGCGTCCGTCACCCAACTGCCCTGCCCAAACACCAAACTGATGTCCGCTATAGACCTGCGCCAACGGCGACATGCCGGGAAGCAGCGTTTCACCGCCGCAAACGCCTGCGTTATTTTCACTATTAAACAACGTAGCCGGGATCCCTGATTGCTCAGCAAGCATATCGTTATGCCAAATTACGCGCGCATTTTTCAGGGGAGTAGGCGAAAGTGCTGTATAGGTTGCTGGCAATTCATCACGCCAGCGGGTGGTAAAAGACAGGGTCATAGGGCCTCCTGCCTCTAGTGTAGACTGTTAACGAACGGTTAAACACCGGCAATTGCAAGGGTTATCCTTGCATCAATGAGGTTATCTGCGCGGGTAAGACAGCTGGCCATAGCGCACCCTGCATGGCGTTGAATCCCAGGGGCAATACCCGTTCGAGCATCTCCTGCGTATCAATGCCGCTGATGACTATTGATTCGCAGTCTGGGGATATTTGTGCCTGAATGGCGCGCATAAAAGGCTCAAACGAATTTTGCGTAATACGTTGTTGAATAAAGTGTTTATCCAGTACGACACGTTTGAACAGGCCATCAAAAATTGCACGCGTGGATATGCCTGGCGCACCGAAGTTGGTCAAGACTAATGGAAATCGCGCCGCTAATGCCGCCAGTATTGGATTTTCTTTACCCTTGTTTAACTCGGGAAAACTTTCATTAATGGTTAATTCAATAAATGAAAATCGTTCAATACGCGAAGCATATTCTGCATCTAATAATAAAGTATTAGCGACTGCTGGAGTTAAATTAAGCCACGCAGAAATGTTGCGTTGAATAAAAAAATGTTGGCATGTTTCGATTAATTCGAGTTTTTCGCTAAATAAACGACGCTGCTCATCGTCCGACATCCGAGGTATGACCAACCCTGATGGCATATGCACTACGCCGTCAGGACTAACAAAATGGGTGATGATGTCTACGTATTTAAGATCGCCTCCTGCACTTCTCGCAGGAAGAAAAGAGAACTCAGAATGATAAAGATTATCCAGTGAAACTATCATTGTGCCAGCCCCGCTGCATGGGTGTAATCCGGCATCCTGTAGCAAAGGATGGAAAAATACGTCACATCAGATGCAAATTGAGGCTCTTTCATTTTTCCCTTTTTAGCCAGTAAATCGAATCCTTTTTTTTAGCTTATCCTGATTATAAGCTAATATCCAGCTTTGTACTTTTTAATAACTCGGCATAAATCATATTTTTAGCAAAATACGGTAATGCTGCCAACTTACTGATTTAGTGTATG
>NZ_SZXN01000027.1:0-9656 GCF_005281195.1 Citrobacter sp. wls613 | reverse complement strand
TGAACATAAAACACTATCAGTAAGTTGGAGTCATCACCTCTTTATTAGTTGATTATCCGGAAGATGATCGATAAATAGCATCGGGATAAATGCAACAAATAAAAAGTAATCCAGTCGGCTATGGTTCATAGCATATACGCCAACGATCGATACGACAGCCGCAGCGGTAATAAAAAATGCCATAAATTTTTCTTTCATCAGACACTTAAAATACTCTGTCTGTGATAAAGAAAAAAACAATGAACCAATCAGCATTGACAGCATTGCTGTCAGCATTGATGGGGGTATCCCTGATGGATGTTTATGCCACAGGAAAATAAAAAACAATCCTGCAACAACAGCGCGAGTCATATTTCCTAATCGCGTAAAGATCAGAGGAATTAAAAGCGATACCCAGAATTCAATACTGATACTCCACGATGGTTCATTGACTAACTTGAAGTCATGCCAATAAAGACCATGAAGAAATAATATATTTTTTAATATCACGCTAATAGAAAAAACATCCGGGCTGGAAACGTAGCCGCCATGGTGCGCATTATAGTAATAAATGGCTACCATCAGCATCGTCGACAGAAAATGAAGCGGCCATAATCGGGCAAATCGTGTAAGAACGTATTTGAAAAAGTTTCCTGATGCGTGGGCATAGGTTAGAACAAAGCCACTCATGATGAAAAAATATACCACACACAGATAGGCACCGCTAAATGGTCTGACTTGCGGCCAACCCATAAAGCTGCCAAACATATGGCTGAGCATGACCATACCCGCCAATATCCCACGAGTGCCATCAATGGCATCAAATCTGTTAACAGACAATCTACACCCCATATTCCAATGAGTAAAACTACATTCTTTTAGAAGAAAGAATTTATTAGTAATAAAAAGAATAGCTATCAATATTCAAAGGTGATTACTGCCCAATAGGAAAAATTTTAAAGGCAGGAAGTCACAAAAAACACAAGTACACACATCGAAATTTTACTGCCCCCAGTAAAACTCGACAAAAAATCTATTACTCTCTAGCTAATAAATCATTAATCTAACAGGAATAGAGACTCGCAAATCATGTGACCACGAGCTCTTTTATTTAACGAAAAAAAATTTTTATTGAAAATAACAAGATCACTGACAAAGAAGTGAAACTTGCTTAACTTCTTTTTGAAATTATTTAAAAAAACGTCTTACCACGCGTAGCGGCTTAGTCAACTTCCAGGATAAAGAAGAGATTAAATTTTTGTGATGCTGATAAATTCATTGAACTCTTGCTGTTTGATAGTCATCTCATGATGCATATCATTATTTTTGTCGGTTAACTGACGAATATTCTGTTCCTGTTCAGTTACCCGCTCTTCAATCTCATGCAATTGATTATGCAATATCGCATTTTCATCCTTTTGCCCGGCGAATGAGTGGGTAAGCGTCTCAACTTCTTGCTGTAATGCGGAGCTCCTGGCCTGGAAAAACTCAAGTTCCTTCAGAACCCGATCTTTAAGAGAGAATAGGTACTCTTCAGCTGACAGCGTGGTGATCCTATGATGGGCGGCGGCGATAAATTCATCATAAAAATCATCACTCTTTGCATCCAGGGCAACAACAAACTCTTTCACTTGCTGATAAAACGGGTGAAATGCCGGACCAGAAATCGTGTTTAAATGCCACTCAAGGAACACGACAACATAGTTTTTATAATCTCTGAGACGGTGTTCCATCATCCCCTGCTGACAGATAAACGCTTTAAGCGCCACCAATGCTTCAACAGCACAGCGGTGCGACTCTGCTCGCGTGGCGGATAGGGATTCACTACGGTTGATGGTATGAGAAATTAACGTTTCATTTAAGACCGAAATTCTGTTCGCCATGAGCATAAATGCGCAGACGAAGAAAAGATCGTTGGTCGTCCTGATTTCCTGAAAGCGAAGCTGATGACTAGTAATAAATTGACGCCTGAGAAGCTTGTCCCATGTCCACCAGACAAAGGTGCGGAAAAAGTCAGAGGGAATATCCTGGGATGAAAAAAACTTGAGATCAGGTAACAGCTCCTGGCGCACTGACCACGGCATCGGAGCATAAACCTGCAAGGCGGGATCAAAAGACTGGCTGCGACAGATAACGACATCCGCTTGTATATCGCTAGCACGTGCGTACATGCGCTCCAACATCATGTTATCGACATAATCGTCGTCATCAAGAAAAATAACGTACTCACCGGTAGCAGCATCCAACCCGATGTTTCTTGAGCCTCCCCCACCAAGATTTGTCGTGTTGTTAATGACTCTAATTCGTGAATCAGTTTCAGCCAGCGCCGAGACAATCTCTAAGGTATTATCGTCAGAACAATCGTTGACAATAATGATTTCAATATCATTTAATGTTTGCGACAAAACAGTGCTCAATGTGTCGGAAATATATCCCGCCGCATTGTGCACAGGGATAATAACGGAAACAGCTATACTCTCTTTTTCAGACATGCAATCACCTTGACGCTTAGCTTATAAACGCAATTATATTTATTTATGGGTAGCGTTTAATTTGTAGGTTGCCAGTTTATTAAGGATGGGTAAGATGAAAGCGACTGAGCTTCATCAAAAATTACTCTTCAACAACATCACGATATGTTTTTAATGTTTTATTAATGATCATCACACTCGAGAATTTATCTTGAATGCGTTTTCTGCCATTGATACCCATTGCGACGCGCGTTTCTGGGTTATCCAACAGGAAACCGAGTTTCTCCGCTAATTCCTCGACAGATTTACTTTTTACAATCAACCCATTATCGTTATTGATAATTAAGCTATCACAGCCACCAACATCATAAGCGATACAAGCGCGCCCGACAGAGGAAGCTTCCAGCAAGATACGCGGTACGCCTTCGGCGTAGACCGACGGCAAAGCAACGATATTTGATTCTTCAATTAAATCAAATACATTAGAGCAATGACCGAGCCAGTTAATCACGCCTTCGCTTTGCCACTTCTGTATCGTCGCCAGCGGAATTGCGTCTTTATCATTCTCAACTAAAATACCGGCAACATTCAGCGTAAAGTGAATATTTTTATTACTCAGTATTTTTTTGGCTTCAATCAGGTCACCCAGTCCTTTACTCCACAGCATACGGCTGGCAAAAAGGACGACCGGAACATCACGCTGCTGCTCCAGAGAGTATTTGTAAATCTCTGGATTAATACCCGCGCCATCAATAACAATAGTCTGTTTGTAATCGATACCAACCAGATCGGCAAGTTTAGCTCTGTCTTTATCATGTTCGAACATAAACAAACTGCATTTGTTACTGGCGATATACTTATATGCCATAACAGTAAAACTTCGCAGCAGCTTAAGACAGGCAGACTCTGCGGAAAATACTCGGCCCAAACCGACAAAACTCAGAATAACAGGACGATGGGTACTTTTAGCCAGAAAACCGCCGATCAAACAGGGCTTGATGGTAATGCAGTGCAACAAATCTGGATTGATGTTTTGAATAATTTTCCGAGCCTTAGAAAAGGCCCGAAAGAAAATCAAAACGTTGAATGATTGGGCGACAAGTGGAATGTTATGGCAAACAAAACCTAATGTCCTGAATTTTTCCGCTATTTTATCATCGACAAAATGGCTAATAATGTGAATCTCATAACCGGCATCTCGGGCGGCAATTGCACGATCGGTCCAATGCAAATCAAAATACCAATCCGAATTTATGAAATAACACAGTTTTTTCATTGCTATGTCCACTTAGTGAAACTTACCGCTGATTCCTTTTACACCATGTACAATCCCACGGCATAAAAACTTTAGATATACCCATTTCCGGCGCTGCACAGGGAATATGGTGATATACTTACACAGGCGCAAAAGGATTGATGAACTACTAAAAATTTCCACTTCCGTGAATATTCTCTTAGCCAAAATCAAGTTCCGACAAAGATAGTAAACCTTCCACTCTGGCGATATAACCTTTCCCTGAATACTCACGTCATGAGTAAAAACAAGCTCCGGTTGATAAGTGATTTTCTCGCCACTTAAAGTTAATTGATAACCAAAATAGAGATCATCAAAATAAAGGAAAAGTTCATCATAAATATGATGAAGGTGCTCATTCAAGACTTCACGCTTAATGATCATGCCAACAAATGAAACGGTTTGCACCAGCATTTTCTTATTATCTGGTACATATCGTTGGGGATGTTTGATATATTGCAAGGTATCACTAAACGAGGTCGGGACTTTTACAAATGGAACATTCATCGCGCATGTCCGGCCCTGTAAATCTTTAACTAAAGCCGTAAAAACACGACAATCTTCTTTATTTATCGTCGCGAACTTATCAAGAATATCACTTTGCGGATAAGCATCATCGTCATAAAAGAAGACCCAATCGCTATCAACAGAGCTGCATATATATTGACTACCGGCCTTAAACCCGCCGGCCCCCCCGTTATTACTGGCCAGATTTAAGACAATGACTCGGGGATCAGTGATTGTCTGCAGCCAGTCAGAGGTCCCATCCGTGGACCCATTATTGACAATAACGATAGAGGTAAAGTGCAGCTTAACAGTTTCAGCAACCGTCTTTTTTAGCTTCTCAAGACGGTTGAAAGTGACTATTAGTGCAGTATGTTTCATCGTACATCGGCCACAAATACAGGCATTGTTTCGTCGTTGGACAATGAAGACAGGTATTTATCGGCCGTTTTTAAGGCTTCTGCAATCGTTACATCCATATCAAGATAGCGATAAGTCCCTAAGCGTCCGACGAAAGTAATATTTTTCTCACCTTCCGCCAGTGATAGATATTTATCCAGCAGAGCCATCTCGCCCATCTGGCGGATTGGATAGTAAGGAATATCATTTTCACCGCAGGCGCGACTATATTCTTTGTAACATACGGAGCCTTCGTGGTTTTCCCACGGGGAAAAATATTTATGTTCGGTAATGCGCGTATACGGGACATCAACTGAGCAATAGTTCATGACCGCGCAGCCCTGGTAATCACCTTGCCAGGTAAATCGCTCAAAGTCCAGAGTACGGTAGCCAAGACGCCCATGCTGGTATGAATAGAAGGCGTCTAACGGCCCGCTATAAAATACATGATCATAACTTTCGCGATTTTCAGCCGCAAACTCACGCTGTAATTGCAGAGTGATATTTTCATGATCGGCGATCGCTTCAATCATATGGGTATAGCCTAACTTCGGCATGCCCTGGAATTTATGATTGAAATAATTATCGTCATAATTGAAACGCACAGGCAAACGTTTGAGTATAGATGCCGGAAGCTCAGAAGGCTGCATCCCCCACTGTTTTATGGTGTAGCCTTTGAAGAACGCTTCGTATAATTCTTTACCAATGAAGCGCAAGGCCTGCTCTTCAAAAGTCTTCGGTTCCAGAATGGAACTATCACCTTTTTCGCTAATGAGCGCGCGAGCTTCATCAGGAGAACAGGTTTTAGCAAAGAACTGATTAATAGTATGCAGATTAATCGGCAGTGAAAAAACCTGACCATTAACAGTAGCTTTTACTCTATTCACATAGGGCATCATTTCCGCATACTGATTGACATAGTTCCAGACGGTTTCATTATCCGTATGGAAAATATGCGGACCGTAGACATGAACCATGACATCAGTCTGAGGATCGCGAGTGTCATAAGAGTTTCCTCCAATGTGGTCCCGCTGATCGATGATTTTAACCTTGTGACCTTGTTCAGCAAGCTGGCGGGCAATGACCACACCTGAAAAACCAGCGCCGACGATGAGAATATTGTTACGCTTCATAATGTATCTCCAGTTGTATTAGCCAAGAATCGAACGGCGAACTTTATAATAATATTTGATGAGCTTATTTCTTCTTGGCGAACCGACAGGAGCATATTTGTTAACATATGGCATTAAAGCTCTTTTAATCTTTGTCTGCAGTAACACGGTTTGCTGCAGTTCAGTATGTTGGTTAGGTACTACCGTGGCCACAGGTAACTGGCGATAGTAGATTTCTTTCTCCCATGGCGTACTTAAAACATTCTCAAGAAAATCATCATAGAAATCGACTTTCTCAGTATTCCATGGTTTGTTTTCACCCGCATAGTGAATCATTTTTGGATTTCTTCTGGCTTGCAAAAAGCGCATATAGGTTGAAAACTTGAGATTCGGGAAGAAATCATCGGTATTACCATTACCATGGTACACGTTCCATTCTAATGGTAAGAATTTGACTCGGCCAAAGAAGACTTTGTTCATGATATCCTGATCTAAGAACCAATACTTTTTGGCTTTCAATGCTGACATCAATTGAGCAAAGGTATTCTCTGTAACCATTTGTTCGACATTAAAAACAATAATCCCGGCCTGAAAATATTCGTCAGGATTAGTCATTCCTAATGTCTTTTTCAGGTATTGCTCTGCAGGCATAATGCCATCATCTGATTCTGACATGGTACCAAACTTCACAAACCCTTCCATGACGATGTCTTTAACAGCGGCAACCAGGTTAGTGCCGATCTCGACATCCAGAAGTGTCGCCAAATCAGCCTTCACCACGGTGTCAGAATCGATAAACACAACTTTTTTATACTCGCGGAAAAGTTGCGGGATGAACAAGCGCGCATAGGTCGACGCACTAAAATGTGCACGGGTATGAACATCACTCATCTCAGTGAATGAATTCACATCAAAAAAGCGCAATGATATGTTGTTATGACCAGCAACTAGCTTGATAAGGCGTTGTTTATTTAAATGACTGACCTTATTTTCCAGAACAACGATATCATAGTTTCTGTTCGCATCAGAATGGAGAACAATTGAATTGATTAATGCCCCGCCACTTAATGCATAGCTATTATCAAAACTAATAACAACCGGTACGCTTTCGTCAAAAACGGGCTTTAATTTACCATTAAATGTTTCAGCAGTAACAAACGTGCGCTGTAGTTCTTTTATTTTTAGCTGTTTATCTTGTTGACATTTGATGATATAGATATTGAATAAACGCTCAGCAATGTGTCCTATAACTCGTTTTTCTTGAGCGTTGTAGTTATTCATCGAAATCCGATCTTCAAGATTAGACAAAATAGCAAAAAGCCATTCAGAATAATCCAGGAACATGTCCTTGCGCATAACAAACATGTTCGTATAATAACCATCAGTTGCATTATTGAATTGTTGAATCGCAGCTTTATATTGTGGATACAGCTCTTCAACGACATCCAGGGCAGACTGATAGTCTTTAATGTGTAAAAACTCACCTTTTGCATAATGATCAAGGTTATTCTTACTTCCTGCCGATGTTACCGACCATTTTTTGGGTAACAGCAGATCATATCCATCGACGCAGGTGCTTATGGATTCATCACTTAATCCAAACTGGCTTTCGTATTCGGCATTGATGAGCGGGTAGTTGACTACCCCCCAGTTATCCTCAGGATGATTTTGTTGTTCTGCAAAGTTCAAGTGTCTGCGGTAATGCATGAATCCCACATAGTCAGCCAGAGATTCATTCTTCCACACCCAGTAGTGGGCCGTCAGCTCACAATAGAAGGGGTTTTTAAAGGAAATGTTGTCTCCGCTATCATCCCCTTCACAGCCAATATCATTATAAGTATTAGCCTTCCCGACATGCAGTGGTTTAATAATAGAGGCATTTAGAAAAGCACTGGGTTTGTGGTGACATGTATAAATTTTGATACTATTCATCTTATTACCAATTATTAAGCCATTGCTTGCTTGTAAAGTTCAATGATTCTCTCTGCTGAGCCAATTTCGCGGAGTTTATGGTTTTCGATCCAAACAACTCTGTCACAGATTTTTTCAACATCACTCATATTGTGGCTAACGAATAATATCGTTACACCCTTATTTTTGAAGTCTCGTATTGTTTGTATACATTTGGCCTGGAACGAAATGTCACCGACAGCAAGTACCTCATCGATAATAAGTATATCGGGTTCTACCTGGCTGATGACAGAGAATCCAAGCTTCGCAAGCATACCACTTGAGTACACGCGAATAGGTTCGTCAATGAAATCACCCAGCTCGGAGAACTCAATTATCCGATCCATCCGTTGCTGAACCTCTTTGCGGCGTAGCCCAAGCAGGGTCGCATTGAGATAAATATTTTCTCGCCCGGTTAATTCAGGGTGAAAACCGCCGCCTAGCTCAAGCATTGAGGCAACGCGCCCCTGGGTTGTAACAGTGCCTTTTGTAGGCTTAATGACGCCGGCCACCAGCCCGAGGGAGGTACTTTTCCCTGCGCCGTTACGACCAATCAGCGCTACGGCCTCGCCTTTACCCACGGTGAAGGTAATGTCTTCGATCGCAAGATATTTACGCCCTTTTAACAGCTGAAAAGCTCTTTTAGGGTGAAATACGAGATCCTTAATTCCTGAGCCAATATGGTGGTAAAGAGGATACTCTTTCGTAACGTGACTAAAGTTTATTACTGGTTCCATTACAAAATCTCTGCAAATCGATATTTTAATTTATTAAAAATACTCAGGCCCACAATTGTCAGGACTAAACCTGTAATGTAAAGGATTGAAATATATTCATAATTTAAGACGCCATCCATGAACAGCTGCCGCCAGCTGAGGATCATGCTTGCCAGAGGATTATAGGTAATAATCCAGCTAAATTTTTCAGGAATCATATCTGACGCATATAATATCGGCGTGCAATAAAACATGAGCATGATACCAAGGCTGACAAATCGCTCTAAATCCCTGAAGAACAGATTTAGCGTAGAAAATATGATTGAAATACCAAATGTAAAAATCACCTGACCAAGCGCAATAATTGGTACGCCCCAGAGCCATGAGAGCGATGGACGCATACCATACACGAACAGGAATGCAATAATCACAGGAATTGTACACAAGAAATGTAACCCTTCCATCATGACATTACTCAATGGAATAACTGAGCGCGGAAAAACTGTTTTTTTGATTATTTGCGCATTGGCTATAAACGAAAACAAGGAATTTGTCGCCGAGCTGGCAAACCATTGCCACGGAAATAAACCGGTAATCAAGAAAAGGGTATAATTCGGGATCTGCACTCGCATAACGAGCTTAAAAATGAAATAATATATCATTGCAAAAAGCAGTGGATTCGCAATTGACCATAAGTAACCAAATACGCTGCTTTTATAACGTACCTTTAAATCTTTGTTTGTTATAACAACAAGAAGATCAAACAAATACCCTATATTATACTTCATTTTTATACTCATAAATTATTCTACAAAAAATTCCGTACGTAATATGTATCAAACAGAATTATCGATAAGATCTGCTGTGCTCGAGAGACGAACAGCTATTCCCATAAACAAAGACCAATTGTAACATTATTTTGCACAAGCAATATGTAAACAATCTTTCCTGCGCATTAGCACTCCGGAATCGGAGATGATCGCTAACCTCAGTAACCGCTGAATGAAAATGTGATTCTCGTGGAAGACACATAAACCATCCTTTAAGATTGTAAATAAAATGTTAAATCGAACAATGAGTTTATTCTAAAATTCAGACACGCTACCGCCATTGGCTATCGCAACCAAAATGCGGACTCCCCTCTCTAAAGTGTCTGTCTTACCCGGTCTTACCGTAACGAAGAGGATACGCTCGTCGTTAGGGAAGGTGCGAATAAGCGGGGAAATTCTTC
>NZ_SZXN01000026.1:0-31011 GCF_005281195.1 Citrobacter sp. wls613 | reverse complement strand
TGCTGCATTCCACAGCAAAACCCCGCCTTATACCTATTTGCACACAGAGTTATCCACAAACATCCCCATCATTTCGGCGATCCTTTCTACCTATATACGGTTTTAAGCTCTCGAAATAAGGGTCAACATTGAAAAAGAAAAATTCGCGAGCGTTGCGCAAACGTTTTCGTTACAATGCTGCGGCAAAACAAGGATGCCCCGTAAGGGGCGTTAGCTGAGTTTTTACGCAAAAACTCAGCTAACGCTCTCTGTTATAGTCAAATCCAGGGGATTTACCATGCAACAACGTCGTCCAGTCCGCCGCGCTCTGCTCAGTGTTTCTGACAAAGCAGGTATTATCGAATTCGCTCAGGCACTTTCCGCACGCGGTGTGGAGCTGCTGTCTACAGGTGGCACTGCGCGCCTGTTAGCAGAGAAAGGTCTGCCAGTGACCGAAGTTTCCGATTACACCGGTTTCCCGGAAATGATGGATGGACGCGTGAAGACCCTGCATCCAAAAGTACACGGCGGCATTCTTGGCCGTCGCGGTCAGGATGACGGAATAATGGAACAACACGGTATCGCCCCTATCGATATGGTGGTTGTTAACCTGTACCCGTTCGCCGAGACCGTGGCTCGCGTTGGCTGCTCGCTGGAAGATGCGGTAGAGAATATCGATATCGGCGGCCCAACCATGGTGCGCTCGGCCGCCAAGAACCATAAAGATGTGGCTATCGTGGTAAAGAGCAATGACTACGACGCCATTATTAAAGAGATGGATGCCAACGAAGGTTCTCTGACCCTCGACACCCGTTTCGATCTCGCCATTAAAGCATTCGAACACACCGCCGCCTACGACAGCATGATTGCCAACTACTTCGGCAGCATGGTCCCGGCCTATCACGGTGAAAGCAAAGACGCTGCAGGTCGCTTCCCGCGAACCCTGAACCTGAACTTCATTAAGAAGCAGGATATGCGCTACGGCGAAAACAGCCACCAGCAGGCGGCCTTCTATATAGAAGAGAATGTTAAAGAGGCGTCCGTTGCCACCGCAACGCAGGTCCAGGGCAAAGCGCTCTCTTATAACAACATCGCCGATACCGATGCCGCACTCGAGTGCGTGAAAGAGTTCAACGAGCCAGCCTGCGTTATCGTTAAGCACGCCAACCCGTGCGGCGTGGCAGTCAGCTCCTCTATTCTTGATGCCTATGACCGCGCGTACAAAACCGACCCAACCTCCGCGTTCGGCGGCATCATCGCTTTTAACCGCGAACTGGATGCTGAAACGGCACAGGCCATTATCTCCCGCCAGTTTGTTGAGGTGATCATCGCCCCGTCAGCAACTGAGGAAGCGCTGAAGATTACGGCGGCTAAGCAGAACGTTCGCGTCCTGACCTGCGGTCAGTGGGCTGAGCGTGTTGCGGGCCTGGATTTCAAACGCGTGAACGGCGGACTGCTGGTTCAGGATCGTGACCTGGGTATGGTCACCGAGGGTGAACTGCGCGTAGTGTCCAAACGTCAGCCTACTGAGCAGGAGCTGCGTGATGCGCTGTTCTGCTGGAAAGTCGCGAAGTTCGTGAAATCCAACGCCATTGTCTACGCCAAAGAGAACATGACCATCGGCATAGGTGCAGGCCAGATGAGCCGCGTTTATTCCGCGAAGATCGCCGGGATTAAAGCCGCCGACGAAGGTCTGGAAGTCAAAGGTTCGGCAATGGCGTCTGACGCCTTCTTCCCGTTCCGCGACGGGATTGATGCCGCAGCAGCCGTTGGCGTGAGCTGTGTTATCCAGCCAGGCGGTTCCATTCGTGATGACGAGGTGATTGCCGCTGCCGACGAACACGGTATTGCGATGATCTTTACCGACATGCGCCACTTCCGCCATTAATCCACGGAGCAGACGATGAAAGTATTAGTTATTGGCAACGGCGGGCGCGAACACGCGCTGGCCTGGAAAGCAGCCCAGTCACCGCAGGTTTCAACCGTTTATGTCGCACCGGGCAATGCGGGTACCGCACTGGAACCGACGCTGCAAAACGTGGCTATCGGTGTAACCGACATTCCGGCACTGCTGAGCTTTGCCCAGAACGAGAAGATCGATCTCACCATCGTTGGTCCGGAAGCACCACTGGTGATTGGCGTGGTCGATGCCTTCCGTGCCGCCGGTCTGAAAATCTTCGGCCCAACCGAAGGTGCTGCGCAGTTGGAAGGTTCTAAAGCGTTCACCAAAGATTTCCTCGCGCGCCATAATATTCCCACGGCGGAATACCAGAACTTCACTGAAGTGGAGCCCGCGCTGGCCTATCTGCGTGAGAAAGGCGCGCCGATCGTCATTAAAGCCGACGGCCTGGCTGCCGGTAAAGGCGTTATCGTGGCGATGACGCTTGAAGAAGCTGAAGCCGCCGTGCACGACATGCTGGCAGGCAACGCGTTTGGCGACGCAGGCCACCGCATTGTGATCGAGGAGTTCCTCGACGGCGAAGAGGCAAGCTTTATCGTGATGGTCGACGGCGAGCATGTCCTGCCGATGGCTACCAGTCAGGACCACAAACGTGTGGGCAATGGCGATACCGGTCCGAACACCGGCGGGATGGGTGCATACTCTCCAGCGCCTGTTGTAACTGATGACGTTCACCAGCGCACCATGGAACGCATCATCTGGCCAACCGTAAAAGGCATGGCGGCGGAAGGTAACACCTACACCGGTTTCCTGTACGCAGGCCTGATGATCGACAAACAGGGCAACCCGAAGGTTATCGAGTTTAACTGCCGCTTCGGCGACCCGGAAACCCAGCCGATCATGCTGCGCATGAAGTCGGACCTGGTGGATCTGTGTCTCGCCGCCTGCGACGGTAAGCTGGACGAAAAAACCTCCGAGTGGGACGAGCGCGCCTCGCTGGGCGTGGTAATCGCCGCCGGGGGTTATCCGGGCGACTACCGTACCGGAGACGCGATCCACGGCCTGCCGCTGGAAGAAGCCGCTGACGGCAAAGTGTTCCACGCCGGCACTAAACTCGCCGCCGACGACACGGTATTGACCAATGGGGGCCGCGTCCTGTGCGCAACCGCACTGGGTCATACCGTTGCAGAAGCGCAGAAGCGCGCTTACGCGTTAATGGCCGACATCCGCTGGGACGGCAGCTTTAGCCGTAACGATATCGGCTGGCGCGCCATCGAACGCGAGCAGCGCTAACGCGAAATTTTCGCCAATAGCGTTTTGCGCGTGATGCCTAACTGACGGGCGGCTTCAGTTTTGTTGCCGCCCGTTTTTTCCAGTGCTGCCAGAATCACCTCTTTTTCAACATCCACCAGCGGTTGGATCTCCGGACTGTTCTCTGCTTTTATTGGCGTCGCGGCAATCGCCAACGGCAGCTCGCGTTCAGAAATGTATTCTCCCGTCAGCAGAACCACCGCACGCTCAATCGCATTTTCCAGCTCACGAATGTTTCCCGGCCAGTCGTAATGGATCAGCAGATCCATTGCCTGCGGGGTAAAACCTTTCACCGCTTTGCGGTTACGCTCAGCAAAGCGCTGGAGAAAATGCCCGGCCAGCAGCGGAATATCTTCCCGGCGTTGACGTAATGCGGGCATCTCGATAGTGACGACGTTCAGGCGATAGTAGAGATCCTGGCGAAAACGTCCGGCGTTGACCTCTTGTGCTAGATCGCGATGGGTGGCGGCAATCAGCCGGACATCCACAGCAATAGTCTGATTACTGCCTACGCGCTGGACTTCACGCTCCTGAATCGCCCGCAGCAGGCGCACCTGCATCAGCGGCGAGATATCGCCAATCTCATCAAGAAACAGCGTACCGCCGTCGGCTTCCACAAAGCGCCCTTCCCGGCGTTTATCGGCCCCCGTAAACGCGCCTTTTTCATGGCCGAACAGTTCAGATTCCAGCAGAGATTCATTCAGCGCCGCGCAGTTGAGCGTCACCAGTGGTTTATCACTGCGCGCACTGCTGGCGTGAAGCGCCCGGGCGACCAGTTCTTTGCCCGTTCCGGAGTCTCCGTGAATAAGCACCGTCGCATCCGACGGCGCAACCATCGCAATTTCGTTAAGCAGGTGCTGCATCGCCGGACTGTTGCCAATCATGCCAAACTGCGCTGCCGGGGCTGCTACGGGGTCGACGCCGGTCGCCCGGGTATGCGCCAGCGCCTTTTCCAGCGTGTGCTGCAGACTGTCAAAATCCAGTGGTTTGATTAAGTAATCCAGCGCCCCGGTTTTTAATGCTTCCACCGCGGTCTCCACGCTAGAAAAAGCGGTCATAATCAAGACCGGAATCGCCGGATTCAGGGCTTTGATCTCTTTCAGCGTTTCAATGCCGTCCATCTCCGCCATACGCACATCGCACAATACCAGATCAAAGACGTGTTCACGCACCTGCGCCAGTGCCTCTCGTCCGCTATAGGCAAGCGCAACGTCATAGCCCCAGCCACGCAGCAGCGCTTGTAGAATAGTGCAGTGGCTGACGTCATCGTCCACAACCAGAATATCGATTTTTCCGTGTGTCATCCTTGTCAATCCTGTGGTTTCGCATTGATCGGCAGCCAGAGAGTAAAGACGGTGCCTCTACCTTCCACGCTGGTTACCTGAATGGTTCCGCCGTGCTGCTCAATGATGTTTTGCACCACCGCCAGTCCCAGCCCGGTACCGTCTGCCTTCGTCGTAAAGTAAGGAGTAAAAATAGCCTCCAGCTGGTCGGGCGCAATTCCCTTTCCGCTGTCGGTAACCCTAATTTTAACCCGATCGGCGCTACTTTCACTCGCTGAAACCGTAACCGTCCCCTGATGCCCGATAGCATGAATGGCGTTGAGGTATAAATTCAGCAGGACCTGCGTGAGTCGGTCGGGATCGGCTTGAATAGCGGGTAACGCAGCATTCGGCGTAAACTGCAGTTGAATTTCCCGGCTCTGAGCATCCTGGCTAACCAAATGCAGCGAGTGGGTGATGACTTCATTAAGATCGACCCGCTGCAGCGTCAGGTGCGCGGGCTTCACCAGCTCCAGCAATTCACTCACCACCCGATTTAAGCGATCGGCCTCTTTCGCCATCACCTGCGCCAGTTCATGCGACTCGCCCCCCGCCGGAGTGCGTTCGGCAAAATATTTCGCTAACCCCTTGATGGATGACAGTGGATTACGGATTTCATGCGCGACTCCCGCCGCCAGATGTCCGAGCGCCATCAGCTTTTCTTTACGCTTCATCGCGTCCTGTAGCTCTTTATAAGAACGCTGATAGCGTTGGTACCAGAAAAACGTCAGCACGGTAGCCAGCAGCACCGCCGCCAGAGCAGACAGAACGATCAGCGTATTACGCCACTCTCTGGCCTGAGTCGCGGCCAGGTCGCTGGCATCAAAAGCGATAAAGATGGTTTGCGTGGGCGTATTCGCATGATCGTCATTACCGGAGCAGCGTGCCATACCGTGCCTCCCGGCCCCATACAACGGCTGGAACTGGCGATAAATTTCCAGGGCTGGTATTTGATCATGCCCATCGGGAGATGAGTCAATATTCCGCCAGCGTTCTTGTTCCCCAGGATTTAACTGACGCAGGACATCCGGCGAGTAGAGGGATTTACCAACCATAGAGGAATCACTGTGGGTGATAATCACGCCATGCTCATCGACAACGGCAAACCAGAGTACGCCCGGCTGTACCGCCATTTGCTCCAGCAGCGTTTGTTGCTGCGCATGATGCATACGCATTCCCATACCCACACGCGTGCCGGACTCAAGGGCGCGGATCAGCACGCTTCCCTTTTCCAGTAACGTTTGTCGAGCGGCATCACTTTCCCGGCCGTAGTCCCGAATGGTCATGATGGAAAACCACCCCACCAAAATCAGGATCGCCGCCGGTAATAACCGGCTCAGCCACTTTGCTGCCGTATCCTTATCAAGACGCATACGTTCTCCCTTTCCCGCCGTTCCTTTCTTCATTTCAGGTATACAGCAGAAATCATGCCATCTTTTCACCCTGATAACCCTGTTCTCAGGCACAAACCCTCACTACGGGTGGGTAAAAATGACCCACCGGGCTGTTCTGGCGAGTCATTTTTACTCGCTTACGCCCGGACGGCAGCCGCGCGATCCCCGCAGCACAAGGACGTCCAGGTTGGCACGGAAGATGCAAAAGAGAAAGTAAGCTAACCAACAGGAGAACGAACGATGAAACGGAATAATAAACTGGCGCTAATGGTCCTCTCGCTGATGGCTCTGGGTTCCACCCCGGCACTGGCGCAACATCACTGGGGCAATGGTGAGGGAATGTGGCAACAGGGTGGTACGCCAATGACCACCGAGCAGCAGGCCGCAGCCCAGAAAATCGCTGATGATTACTACACGCAGACCCGCGCATTGCGCCAGCAGTTGACGTCCAAACGTTATGAGTACAACGCGTTGCTCACCGCCAGCCCGCTGGACAGCGCAAAAATTAATGCCGTCGCAAAAGAGATAGAATCTCTGAATCAAGCGCTGGATGAGCAACGGGTGAAACGGGATGTCGCCATGGCGGAGGCGGGTGTGCCTCGCGGTGCCGGCATGGGTTGCGGTGGCGGCAGTTACCATCGTGGCGGGGGTCATATGGGTATGGGCCACTGGTAAAGAACTTAATGCCTGATGGCGCTACGCTAATCAGGCCTACAGATGGATACCGTAAGCCGGATAAGACGCTTTTGCGTCGCCATCCGGCGTTAAAATGTTTTATCTTTTGGCTGCCAACGGCAGAAATCAGAATTCGCGACCAGCAACAGCTGAGATCCCTCAGGCGCTTCCAGCCATGCCACGCTCACGTCGACCGACGAGCGGCTCTGGCGGCGCTCGATATGGTTTATCGCCCATGAATCTAAATCAGGTTTGATCGTCTCGCCTTCACACGTAGTGACCGTGCGTTCGGCGGCATGCCAACGCCCCTGCCGTAATACCACACGTCCCTGGCGCAGCGCATCGCTGGTCTGACGGGTTTGATCGGCACGGTAGCGGTAGAGCGCAATTTGATCGCTGGAAAGCTGCTGCTTTTGTCCATCGACTTCACGCTGCATAAAACTTAGTTCACCCCGATCGTCGAAACGGATGCGAACATGCTCAGGCGGTTGGCTGTATACGTTGAGTTCTATCAGAGAGAGGGTGTCACCCTGCCAGCGGTACTCACTGGTGGTTGTGTCGCCGCTTCGCCACGGACTAAAAACGGAGAGCAGATGCACATCATCGTTGGAATCTTTACGCCAAACGCGTACCGCTCCGTGATCGCCAACATAACCGCTGGCCGTGAACGGAGGAAGCTCAGAGTGGCGACTGCAGGCAGACAGCAACAGAACACCTGAAAGCCAAAGCGTATGACGCCAGATGGACAAAAGGGGCGAAACCGCCCCCTCGTTAAAACTGTTCACTGCCACGCGAATTACTTAACCGCGTCTTTCAGTGCTTTACCAGAAACAAATGCCGGTACGTTAGCTGCGGCGATTTTGATTTCTTGACCGGTCTGCGGGTTGCGGCCAGTACGCTCAGCGCGGTGGTTCACTTTGAAGGTACCGAAACCAACCAGTTGTACAGCATCGCCTTCTTTCAGAGACTCAGTAATAGCAGCCAGAGTGGATTCCAGAGCAGCTTTAGCCTGTGTTTTGGACAGTTCTGCTTTGTCTGCAATTACATCAATCAGTTGAGTCTTGTTCATAAGTTATCCTTACAATGTGTTTATCGCTTGCTAAGCATCGAGTGCGACGGAAATGCCAGAAAAGCACTCTCCTGCATACACGCACCGATAGCCACTTTTCTTCGCCCCCCAAATGTAGACCAGACGGGGGGCGGATGGGAAGCCTTCAGGCACGACAAATCAGGCGTTAAATCACGTTTTGTGGTGTCATTGCTGAAAAATTATACCAATATTGCTCTCGCCAGCCTCGCGCAGGTCTGCACGCAGCCCTTTTATCAGCTCAAGATCGCGTTCTTCGCAATCGGCTAAAAGTCGGAATATTTCCCACTGAATATCCCATTCTTGCTCAACGGCAGGGTTCTCTTTCAGCTCTTCATCGGTCATTTCGCGACCCGCTTGCGTCATTTCCAGCATCGCGACGCTGGTAATCGAAGCCTTACTGACTTCAATCGCGTGTTCCAGGGTTTCACCGCTCAGACGAGAATGCATGACTTCGCTCAGGGCAACACAGGCGTCAATCGCCGGATAAACGCCGTACAGATCGTAGTCGTCTGCGGACGGAATAGCCTCTTCAAACTTCTCCAGCTGGCTGTCAAAATTGATTTTCGCATCCTTGACGGTCAGCACTTCCCAGACTAAATCCAGGATTCGGCGGTAAATCTGCCCATCTCCAAACTCCGTTTGCTTGCAGAACATGGCGTAGTTTGGGTACATGCGCTCACACAGACAGGCCATAAAGGTGACGTGCTGCCAGCTTTCCAGCTTCTCCAGACGCAGATGAATCGGGTTTTGTAACATGATGAGTTCTCGAATACGGAAATTAGTCGCAGTTTACCCGATATGGGGCGTTTTTGCTGCAAGCCGCGTAAAAGCCGGGCGTTCCGATGCCACCGCATCCGCCCAGCGTGTCGGTTCCGGCAGGCGATAGCCGTTCATACAACGCTGCACCCACGCCAGCGCACTATCCATGCCCACGCGATGTCCGGTAGAGATAAACAGTGGATTACAGCGTGCTTTGCTGCGCCAGACCCACGCCAGTTGCTCGCCTTTATCCAACAGTGGCGCTAGCGCCCCGGGTTCAGCAGATAAGGGGTCAAACTTGCCGCACAGCCGTTTTTTCGCCACGCCAATCGTCGGGACATCCACCAGCAGACCAAAATGGCTGGCAACGCCAAGACGACGCGGGTGGGAAATACCGTGACCATCAACGAACACTAAGTCAGGCTTCTGCGATAATTGTTCCCAGGCAGCCAGCAGCGCAGGATATTCGCGAAAAGAGAGAAAACCGGGGATATACGGCATGGTGGTGGCGATACGCGCCACCTTATATTCAACCAGCTCAAGAGAAGGATACTTCAGTAGCACGATGGCGGCTCGCGTCACCTCTCCGCCCTGCTCAAACCCGACATCTGCCCCAGCGATCAGATCCGGCGGATCGCTTTTAAAGCGATCTTCACGGATCACCGCAGAGGCCAGTTCAAGCTGTTGGGTGCGTAGCGACGCGAGATCCATCGTGACTCCTTAGCGGTGGTACTGCTCAGACAAGCGATGTACCGCCTCCACAAACACCCCGGCATGTTCCGGCGGCACGTCCTGGTGGATACCGTGGCCCAGGTTAAAGACGTGGCCTTCCCCTTGACCGAAGCCCGTCAGTATCGTGGCGACTTCTTCTTCGATACGCGGTGCCGGTGCGTAGAGCATGGACGGGTCCATATTGCCCTGTAACGCCACTTTATGACCGACACGACGACGCGCATCGGCAATATCTGTCGTCCAGTCGAGACCCAGCGCATCACATCCAGTTTCCGCCATCGCTTCCAGCCACTGTCCGCCGCCTTTAGTAAACAAGGTGACCGGCACGCGGCGGCCGTCGTTTTCACGCAGCAGACCATCGACAATTTTGTGCATGTAATAGAGAGAGAACTGCTGATAGTCGCGACCGGTCAGCACGCCGCCCCAGGTGTCGAAAATCATCACCGATTGCGCGCCGGCTTTGATCTGCGCATTCAGGTATAGCGTGACGCTTTTCGCCAGCTTATCGAGCAGCAGATGCAGCGACGTTGGATCGGCGTACATCATCTTTTTAATCACGGTGAAGGCTTTGCTGCTGCCGCCTTCCACCATGTAAGTCGCCAGCGTCCACGGACTGCCAGAGAAGCCGATCAGCGGCACGTCGCCCTTCAGCTCGCGGCGAATAGTACGTACCGCGTTCATCACGTAGCCCAGTTCCCCTTCCGGGTCCGGGATCGGCAGCTTATCCACATCGGCCTTACAGGTGATGGGAGAGGTAAAGCGTGGGCCTTCGCCAGCTTCAAAGTACAGCCCAAGTCCCATCGCATCCGGGATGGTCAAAATGTCCGAAAAGAGGATCGCCGCATCAAGTTTATACCTGCGCAGCGGTTGTAGCGTCACTTCGCAGGCCAGCTCGGCGTTTTTGCACAGCGCCATGAAATCGCCCGCTTGCGCACGAGTGGCTTTGTACTCCGGCAAATAGCGGCCCGCCTGGCGCATCATCCATACCGGAGTAACATCAACAGGCTGGCGCAGCAGCGCACGCAGGTAACGATCGTTCTTCAGTTCGGTCATTTTTATCTTCCTTTTAGCGTCAGGCCGTCAGTGTATCATTACTCGTTCTTTACTCGTACTCAGCCCGACACATCGCCACGGTATCTTCGATCAGTCGACGTGCGACGGTACCCGGCGGGGGAAGTAGCGGTAAGTCATCGTAGCGATACCAGTTCGCTTCCAGCAGTTCTTTCGGGTCGATGACGATCTCCCCGCTATCATATTCCGCCATAAACGCGGTCATCAAAGACTGCGGAAACGGCCAGGGCTGGGAGGTAACGTAGCGCAGGTTTTTCACCTTAATGCCGCTTTCTTCCATCACTTCTCGCGCTACCGCTTGTTCTAAGGTCTCCCCCACTTCAACAAAACCGGCCAGCACGGTATGCACGCCGTTGCGGTGGCGAACATGCTGAGCCAGCAGAAGGGAGTCTTCACGACGGATGGCGACAATAATGCAGGGGGCAATTTGCGGATAATAACGTTCACGGCAGTGGCTACACAGCATTGCCCATTCGGTTTTGCTTGGGTGCATCGGATGGCCACAATAACCGCAGAATTTATGCGAACGGAAAAACTCAGCCAACTGCACGCCGCGTCCGACCAGTTGAAACAGTCCCACATCCTGATCGAGGATCTGGCGCACTGAGCCCATATCGTGGCGACGCTGCTGCTGCACCAGCCAGACGGTTTCACCTTCCCACTCGCCTATCGGCAACCCGCGCTGACCCAGCAGATCAAAACCAGCCGCGTCACCATGTGGCAGCTCTCCGTGAGGCAACCACAATTTTTGTTCATGACTGACGATCCACCAGCCGCTGTCTAATTTTTCAATAATACGATCCATATCTCTTGCGCAACCTTTGCTTCACAGGCATGTTGTTTACATTATTTTTACATTTATCGGTGAGCCGTTTTTCAACACCACCTTGCGGAGTCAATCATGCTAAACCAGCTGGAAAGCCTGACGGAACACGTCGGAGGAAGTAATAAACTGGTTGATCGCTGGCTACATGTACGTAAGCACCTGCTCGTGGCTTACTACAATCTGGTTGGCATTAAGCCTGGCAAAGAATCGTACATGCGGCTCAATGAAAAAGCGCTGGATGATTTTTGTCAGAGCCTGGTCGACTACCTCTCCACCGGACACTTCAGTATTTATGAACGTATTCTGCATAAATTGGAAGGGAACGGGCAGCTTTTAAAAGCCACAAAAATTTGGCCTCTTCTGGAAGCCAATACACAACAGATTATGGACGACTATGATTCCAGTCTGGAAAACGCCATTGACCACGATAATTTCCTTGAATTTCAACAGGCATTGTCGGATATCGGCGAGGCGCTGGAGGCCCGGTTTATGCTGGAAGATAAGTTGATTATGCTGGTGCTTGATGCGGTACACGACAGCGCAATGATCAAACGCCCTGCTTGAGATTTGCGCGAGTAACAGGTAGTTTACAACCATTCCTCCTCGTCAGAGGGGGAATTATCTTGTCGGAGTGCTTATTTTCCACATCAGCATGAGTGGAAAAGGCTGAGACCGTTAATTCGGGATCCGCGGAACCTGATCAGGCTAATACCTGCGAAGGGAACAAGAGTAAATCTACAGTTGTATCGCCCATGGGCGATCTTCCCTCTTGCTTCATCCGTCGTCTGACAAGCCATATCCTTACTTTTTTGGAATGAGCTATGTCTGCCACTACTAAACCATCCCGCCGCGAACAGCGCGCCCAGGCCCAACACTTTATCGACACCCTGGAAGGGACCGCCTTTCCTAACTCAAAACGCATCTATATTGCTGGTTCACAGCCAGATATCCGTATTCCTATGCGTGAAATCCAGCTCAGCCCGACGCTCATTGGCGGCAGTAAAGATACCCCGCAGTACGAAGAGAACGAAGCCGTGCCGGTATATGACACCTCTGGCCCGTATGGCGATCCTGATGTGGCAATTAACGTCCAGATGGGTCTGGCAAAACTGCGCCTGCCGTGGATATCCGCACGTAATGACAGCGAAGAGCTGGACGACCGTAGCTCCGCCTATACCAAAGAGCGCCTGGCCGATGATGGCCTGGACGAGCTGCGTTTCAACGGCTTGCTGACGCCTAAGCGCGCCAAAACCGGCCGCTGCGTGACCCAGTTGCACTACGCGCGCCAGGGCATCGTCACTCCGGAGATGGAGTTTATCGCTATCCGCGAAAATATGGGCCGCGAGCGCATTCGCAGTGAAGTGCTGCGCCACCAGCATCCAGGCATGAGCTTTGGCGCCAGCCTGCCGGAAAATATCACGGCGGAATTCGTCCGTGATGAAGTCGCTGCCGGGCGCGCCATCATCCCCGCCAACATCAACCACCCGGAATCAGAGCCGATGATCATCGGACGTAATTTCCTGGTGAAGGTCAATGCCAACATCGGTAACTCAGCGGTCACTTCCTCCATCGAAGAAGAAGTGGAAAAGCTGGTGTGGTCCACGCGCTGGGGGGCGGATACGGTGATGGACCTGTCCACCGGTCGCTATATTCACGAAACCCGTGAATGGATCCTGCGAAACAGCCCGGTGCCGATCGGCACCGTACCGATCTACCAGGCACTGGAGAAGGTCAACGGGATCGCCGAAGATCTCACCTGGGAAGCGTTCCGCGATACGCTGCTGGAGCAGGCCGAGCAGGGCGTCGACTATTTCACTATCCACGCGGGTGTGCTGCTGCGCTATGTGCCGATGACCGCTAAACGCCTGACCGGGATTGTCTCGCGCGGCGGCTCCATCATGGCGAAATGGTGCCTCTCCCATCACAAAGAAAACTTCCTGTTCGAGCACTTCCGCGAAATCTGTGAAATCTGCGCCGCTTATGACGTTTCTCTGTCGCTGGGTGATGGTCTGCGTCCGGGCTCTATTCAGGATGCCAACGACGAGGCACAGTTCTCAGAGCTGCATACGCTGGGCGAGCTGACCAAAATTGCCTGGGAATATGACGTGCAGGTGATGATTGAAGGCCCTGGCCACGTACCGATGCAGATGATTAAGCGCAACATGACCGAAGAGCTGGAACACTGCCATGAAGCGCCGTTCTACACTTTAGGGCCATTAACGACTGATATCGCCCCAGGCTATGACCACTTCACCTCCGGTATTGGTGCGGCAATGATTGGCTGGTTTGGCTGCGCGATGCTGTGCTACGTCACGCCAAAAGAGCACCTCGGCCTGCCGAACAAAGAAGACGTGAAGCAGGGGTTGATTACCTACAAGATTGCCGCGCATGCCGCCGATTTAGCTAAAGGGCATCCGGGTGCGCAGATCCGCGATAACGCCATGTCAAAAGCGCGCTTCGAATTCCGCTGGGAAGACCAGTTTAATCTGGCGCTCGACCCGTTCACCGCCCGCGCCTACCACGATGAAACCCTGCCACAGGAGTCCGGCAAAGTCGCTCACTTCTGCTCAATGTGCGGGCCGAAATTCTGCTCGATGAAAATTAGCCAGGAAGTGCGCGACTACGCTGCCGCACAAACCATCGAAGTGGGGATGGCGGGTATGTCGGAGAACTTCCGCGCCAAAGGCGGTGATATCTACCTGAAAAAGGAGGAAGCCTGATGTATCAGCCTGAATTCCCAACGGTACCTTTCCGCCTCGGGCTGTACCCGGTGGTCGACAGCATTGCGTGGATTGAACGCCTGCTTGATGCAGGCGTACGTACTATCCAACTACGAATCAAAGATAAACGCGATGAAGAGGTCGAAGCCGACGTAATTGCCGCCATTGAACTGGGGCGTCGCTATGACGCCCGCCTGTTTATCAATGACTACTGGCGACTGGCGATTAAACACCATGCTTACGGGGTACATCTGGGCCAGGAAGATCTTGAAACCACCGACCTGAAGGCGATTCAGGCCGCAGGGTTACGTCTTGGGGTATCCACCCACGATGATATGGAGATTGACGTGGCGCTGGCCACGCGCCCCTCTTACATCGCACTGGGTCACGTCTTCCCGACACAAACCAAGCAGATGCCATCTGCCCCACAGGGATTGGTACAACTCGCCACGCATATCGAACGACTGGCTGACTACCCTACTGTCGCCATTGGCGGTATCAGCCTCGCGCGGGCACCGGCTGTGCTGGCGACCGGGGTGGGCAGCATTGCGGTGGTCAGCGCCATCACGCAGGCCGCTGACTGGCGAGGTGCCACGTCACAGCTGCTTTCAATTGCAGGAGCAGGCGATGAATGATCGCGATTTTATGCGCTATAGCCGCCAGATTTTACTCGGTGATATTGCGATAGAGGGCCAGCAGACACTGCTCAACAGCCACGTGCTGATTGTTGGCTTGGGCGGATTAGGCTCCCCTGCCGCGCTGTATCTGGCGGGTGCGGGAGTAGGCACATTGACGCTGGTGGACGACGACGACGTGCATCTGAGTAATCTTCAGCGCCAGATCCTGTTCACGACTGATGATATCGCCCGGTCAAAATCCCAGATGGCCCAACAGCGACTGACACGGCTCAACCCGGATATCGAACTGGTCGCGCTACAGCAGCGCCTGAAAGGCGATGCGCTCAGGCACGCGGTGGCGCGCGCTGACGTGGTGCTCGACTGCACCGACAATATGGCGACGCGTCAGGCGATCAATACCGCCTGCGTCGCCCTGAATACACCGCTTATCACTGCCAGCGCTGTTGGCTTCGGTGGACAATTGATGGTGCTGACGCCGCCGTGGGAACAGGGCTGCTACCGCTGTCTGTGGCCGGATGACGTCGAGCCCGAACGCAACTGCCGTACCGCAGGCATTGTCGGTCCGGTCGTTGGCATCATGGGTACCCTGCAGGCGCTGGAAGCCATCAAACTTCTCAGCGGTATTGAAACCCCAAGCGGTGAATTACGCCTGTTCGATGGTAAAACCAGCCAGTGGCGTAGCCTGGCGTTACGCCGCGCCCACGGTTGCCCGGTATGCGGAGGGCAACATGCAGATCCAATTCAATGATGAGCCAGCACAGTGTGCCGAGGGGCAAAACATCAGCGCGCTGCTGGCAGAGCTTAATCAGCTCAAGCCGGGGATAGCGCTGGCGCTGAATCAACAGATCCTGCCGCGCGAGCAGTGGGAACAGCAAATCGTGCAGGAAGGCGACCAGATCCTGCTTTTTCAGGTTATTGCAGGGGGTTGATATGCTACGTATTGCCGACAAAACGTTTGATTCACATCTGTTCACCGGCACGGGGAAATTTGCCTCATCGCAACTGATGGTCGACGCCATTCGCGCCTCCGGTAGCCAACTGGTGACATTGGCAATGAAGCGCGTGGATTTACGCCAGCACAACGATGCCATTTTGGTGCCACTGGTCGAGGCAGGGGTAACGCTGCTGCCGAATACCTCAGGGGCAAAAACGGCGGATGAAGCTATCTTTGCCGCGCAGTTGGCGCGCGAAGCGCTGGGGACGCACTGGCTGAAATTAGAAATACATCCTGACGCTCGATGGCTGTTACCAGATCCTATCGAAACGCTGAAAGCCGCCGAGGCGCTGGTGAAGCAGGGTTTCGTGGTGCTGCCCTACTGCGGCGCGGATCCGGTGCTGTGCAAGCGGCTGGAAGAAGTGGGCTGTGCGGCGGTCATGCCGCTCGGTGCGCCCATTGGCTCAAATCAGGGCCTGGAAACCCGCGCCATGCTGGAGATCATTATTCAGCAGGCCACCGTCCCAGTGGTGGTTGATGCCGGGATCGGTGTGCCCAGCCATGCCACGCAGGCGTTGGAAATGGGGGCCGACGCGGTGTTGGTCAACACGGCGATTGCCGTAGCGGACGACCCGGTAATGATGGCGACGGCGTTCCGGCTGGCGGTTGAAGCGGGCCTTCTGGCACGTCAGGCCGTTCCGGGGAGCCGAAGTACCAATGCTTGCGCCACCAGCCCGTTGACCGGATTTCTGGAGGTCTCAGCATGAAAACCTTCAGCGATCGCTGGCGACAGCTGGAGTGGGATGATATCCATCTGCGCATTAACGGCAAAACCGCCGCCGATGTCGAGCGCGCACTTAACACTGCACAGCTGAGTCGTGATGACCTGATGGCGCTGCTCTCGCCAGCCGCCGCCGATTATCTGGAGCCGCTGGCGCAGCGAGCGCAAAAGCTGACCCGCCAACGCTTTGGTAAAGCCGTCAGCTTTTACGTACCGCTGTATCTTTCGAATCTGTGCGCCAACGACTGCTCTTACTGCGGATTCTCCATGAGCAACCGCATCAAGCGTAAAACTTTGGATGAATCAGAGATTCAACGGGAGTGTGCGGCGATCCGCGAGCTGGGTTTTGAGCATCTGTTGCTGGTCACCGGCGAGCATCAGGCGAAAGTCGGCATGGACTATTTTCGCCGCCATTTACCCGCCATCCGTCGTCAGTTTTCTTCGCTACAGATGGAGGTACAACCGCTGTCAGTTGCTGAATATGCTGAGCTAAAGATACTCGGTCTGGACGGTGTGATGGTGTATCAGGAGAGCTACCATGAGGCGACTTATGCCCGGCACCATCTGAAGGGAAAAAAGCAGGACTTCTTTTGGCGGCTGGAAACGCCGGACCGACTTGGTCACGCCGGTATCGACAAAATTGGCCTTGGGGCACTGATTGGCTTGTCTGACAGTTGGCGGGTTGATTGCTATATGGTAGCCGAGCATTTGCTATGGATGCAGCAACATTACTGGCAAAGCCGTTATTCAATCTCGTTCCCACGCCTGCGCCCATGTACCGGAGGTATTGAACCGGCATCGATTATGGATGAGCGTCAACTGGTACAAACCATTTGTGCGTTTCGCTTGTTGGCGCCGGACATCGAGCTGTCGCTCTCCACGCGTGAATCACCGTGGTTTCGCGACCACGTCATTCCGCTAGCAATCAATAACGTCAGCGCCTTCTCAAAGACGCAGCCCGGCGGCTATGCCGACAATCACCCGGAACTGGAACAGTTTTCTCCGCATGATGATCGGCGCCCTGAAGATGTTGCCGCAGCTCTCAGTGCGCAGGGTTTACAGCCCGTGTGGAAAGACTGGGATAGTTTTCTCGGACGTGTGTCACAGATGTAGTGAATCCGGATGTAAAAACGAAAAAACCCGCTTTCGCGGGTTTTTTATTCACTATCACTTATCTGCTCAGGCTCTGGCCTTCATCGCTATCGTAAGCGTTCGTGTGATTATCGGCGATTACAGCGCGATAACGTTAACAGCAGACGGGCCTTTCGCGCCGTTCTCAACGGAGAACTCGACTTTTTGGCCTTCGTCTAAGGTTTTATAATCGTTGCTCTGGATAGCGGAAAAATGCACAAACACATCTTTGCTACCGTCCTGAGGAGTGATAAAGCCGAAGCCTTTCTCAGAGTTAAACCATTTTACTAAACCAGTCATTTTGTTAGACATAGATACTTCCTTTCATATTTTGAGCCGCTTATGCAGCGAAGATGGCCTGTTTTGCAGAAATTAACTTATTGGGCACTTAGGAGGAGGCTCATGAAGAAGAGTATCTGAGGATAACGCTTGAACTGAGAACTGCTTTACTAAAACTGCTTTCATAAGGTCTGTGTTCCAAACCGATGCAGCTATAGTAGCCTTACTTCTAATCATTAAGCAAGCATTAATTTATTTAATGCCCTTAGCTGGTGAAATGTTGAGCTGATTTGGTTAAGAGCCTAAGATAACACCTTGATGTATATATAATAAAAGCCCTGACCGTTGCAGCCAGGGCTTTAAGTTACTACAAACTTCAGATTTAACATTAATTGACTTACAATTTGATACTGCTGTTTGTACTACATTTTAAATGTACACGTTTACCACAGATAATATTGGAGAATGCAACTAACGAACCTTCCTCTATTTACCGTTAAACATATTTCGCCAGCTTGATGAATTCACTCAAGAATGGCGGCCTAAACAAGTACACTTCCCCTCGCGACATATACTCTTTGATGCGTTGCCTGACTTCCCTTGCGATTGCTCAATAATGGAAACCGCAAACATTAACTTTTAAATCATGGCCTTACATCGTCGCGCTTACTTAACTTTTTGCGATTACATATATCAACTACGTAGCCTTAAAGCATCGTCGATGTGAAACAAAATAACTTCAACGCCGACTACCCCATACAACAAAATACTTCGTGGCCTTTATCGCAATCCCCCTATCGAACTCTACTAACTCTTACTGCTTTAACAGCTAACTACTCTTTCGCTGCTGTTGAGTATTAACATACGGATTTTAAAAACAGTGTCAATACTGTTTTTAATGACATGTCTTTATTGACAGTATTCATAAGACTGCATGTCAGGCAAAAAAAAACCCGCCGAGGCGGGTTTTTCATTACGGTCAGCAACGATTAATCGTTGTTAGAACCGCCCAGACCTGCGTTCAGCAGTTCTGCCAGGCTGGCAGATGCATCTTCCGCAGTAACCTGAGGCGCTGCCGGCTGTTCGCCCGCTGCGCGACGGCGCATACGATCCTGGTGGTACGCATAACCGGTACCGGCAGGGATCAGACGACCCACGATAACGTTCTCTTTCAGGCCACGCAGTTCGTCGCGTTTACCCGCAACGGCTGCTTCGGTCAGGACACGCGTGGTCTCCTGGAACGATGCGGCAGAGATGAACGATTCGGTTGCCAGAGACGCTTTGGTGATACCCAGCAGGTCGCGAGAGTAAGTTGCCGCAACTTTGCCGTTCGCTTCCAGATCGCGGTTAGCAATCTTGACGCGGGAGTATTCAACCTGTTCGCCTTCCAGGAAGTCGGAGCTACCAGCACTGTCAATGGTCGCTTTACGCAGCATCTGACGAACGATAACTTCAATGTGTTTATCGTTAATCTTAACGCCTTGCAGACGGTAAACGTCCTGAACTTCGTTGGTGATGTAACGCGTTACCGCGTGTACGCCACGAAGACGCAGGATGTCGTGCGGTGCTTCCGGACCGTCGGAAACAACGTCACCACGTTCTACACGTTCACCTTCGAACACGTTGAGCTGACGCCATTTCGGAATCATCTCTTCGTACGGTTCGCTGCCGTCTAACGGGGTGATAACCAGACGACGCTTCCCTTTGGTTTCTTTACCGAAGGAAATGATACCGCTGATTTCCGCAAGGATAGCTGGCTCTTTCGGACGACGTGCTTCGAACAGATCCGCAACGCGTGGCAGACCACCGGTGATGTCCTTGGTACCGCTGGATTCCTGAGGAATACGCGCCAGAGCATCACCCGCACTGATCTGGATACCATCTTCCAGCTGGACGATTGCTTTACCCGGCAGGAAGTACTGCGCAGGCATATCGGTACCTGGGATCAGAACGTCGTTACCGTTAGCATCAACAATTTTCAGTGCCGGACGCAAGTCTTTACCACCTGCAGTACGCTCTGCAGAATCCAGAACCACCAGAGAAGACAGACCGGTCAGCTCGTCGGTCTGACGAGTAATGGTCTGGCCGTCGATCATGTCAGTGAAGCGGATGAAACCACTTACTTCAGTGATGACAGGCATGGTATGTGGATCCCAGTTTGCTACGGTTTCGCCGCCAGTAACCTGTTCGCCATCACCTTTCGCCATAACAGCACCGTAAGGCACTTTATAGCTCTCTTTGGTACGACCGAATTCGTCGATCAGTTTCAGCTCGGTGTTACGCGAGGTCACTACCAGCTTACCGGCAGAGTTCACAACCGACTTCGCATTGCTCAGACGGATGCTACCTTTGTTTTTCACCTGGATGCTGGATTCAGCAGCCGCACGAGATGCCGCACCACCGATGTGGAACGTACGCATCGTCAGCTGTGTACCCGGTTCACCGATGGACTGTGCCGCGATAACGCCGATGGCTTCACCTTTGTTGATGATGTGGCCACGTGCCAGGTCACGACCATAGCAGTGCGCACATACACCAAAGTCGGTGTCACAAGATACAACGGAACGTACCTTGACGGAGTCAACGGAGTTCTCTTCCAGCAGGTCACACCAGTGCTCGTGCAGCAGCGTGTTGCGTGGAACCAGAATATCCGCGGTGCCCGGCTTCAGAACGTCTTCAGCAGTCACACGACCCAATACGCGATCGCGCAGCGGCTCTTTAACGTCACCACCCTCGATAACCGGGGTCATGGTGATGCCTTCCAGTGTGCCGCAGTCATCTTCAGTCACAACCAGATCCTGCGCGACGTCAACCAGACGACGTGTCAGATAACCGGAGTTTGCTGTTTTCAGTGCGGTATCCGCCAGACCTTTACGCGCACCGTGAGTAGAGATGAAGTACTGGAGTACGTTCAGACCTTCACGGAAGTTCGCGGTGATTGGCGTTTCGATGATGGAGCCATCCGGCTTCGCCATCAGACCACGCATACCTGCCAGCTGACGAATCTGTGCTGCAGAACCACGCGCACCGGAGTCGGCCATCATGTAGATGCTGTTGAAGGAAACCTGCTGCTCTTCGACGCCGTCACGGTTAATAACAGTTTCGGTTTGCAGGTTGTCCATCATCGCTTTGGATACACGATCGTTCGCCGCAGCCCAGATATCGATAACTTTGTTGTAGCGTTCGCCCGCGGTAACCAGACCAGACTGGAACTGCTCCTGGATCTCAGCAACTTCAGCTTCCGCTTCAGAGATGATCTCGTATTTCTTCTCTGGGATAACCATGTCGTCAATACCAACAGATGCGCCTGAGCGCGCTGCATAGGCAAAGCCGGTGTACATGGTCTGGTCAGCGAAGATAACGGTCGGCTTCAGGCCCAGAATGCGGTAACAGGTGTTCAGCATTTTGGAGATAGCTTTCTTACCCAGCGCCTGGTTGACGATGGAGAAAGGCAGACCTTTCGGTACGATCATCCACAAAATAGCTCGGCCAACGGTCGTGTCTTTAATGCTGGTATGCGCAACGAATTCGCCGTTTTCATCTTTTTCGTATTCGGTGATACGCACTTTAACGCGCGCATGCAGAGAGGCCAGGCCAGCGCGATAGATACGCTCAGCTTCTTTCGGGCCAGTCAGCACCATGCCTTCGCCTTTGGCGTTAACACAGTCACGGGTCATGTAGTACAGACCCAATACAACGTCCTGAGACGGAACGATGATAGGTTCGCCGTTCGCCGGGGACAGGATGTTGTTGGTAGACATCATCAGCGCACGCGCTTCGAGCTGGGCTTCCAGCGTCAGCGGTACGTGAACAGCCATCTGGTCACCATCGAAGTCGGCGTTATATGCCGCACAAACCAGCGGGTGCAGCTGGATGGCTTTACCTTCGATCAGTACCGGCTCAAATGCCTGGATACCCAGACGGTGCAGTGTTGGTGCACGGTTCAGCAGTACCGGGTGTTCGCGGATAACTTCGTCCAGGATATCCCAAACGACAGCTTCTTCACGCTCAACCATTTTCTTAGCGGCTTTAATGGTGGTGGCGAGGCCACGCAGTTCCAGCTTGCCGTAGATGAACGGTTTGAACAGTTCCAGTGCCATTTTCTTCGGCAGGCCGCACTGATGCAGACGCAGGTATGGACCTACGGTGATAACAGAACGACCGGAGTAGTCAACACGCTTACCGAGCAAGTTCTGACGGAAACGACCCTGCTTACCTTTGATCATATCGGCCAAAGATTTCAGAGGACGTTTGTTAGAACCGGTGATCGCACGACCGCGACGACCGTTATCCAGCAGGGCGTCAACCGCTTCCTGCAGCATACGTTTTTCGTTACGTACGATGATATCTGGCGCAGCCAGATCCAGCAGACGTTTCAGACGGTTGTTACGGTTAATGACGCGACGATACAGATCGTTCAGGTCAGAAGTCGCAAAACGACCACCATCCAGCGGAACCAGCGGACGCAGATCTGGCGGCAGAACCGGCAGAACGGTCAGGATCATCCACTCTGGCTTGTTGCCAGACTGTACGAACGCTTCCAGCAGTTTGATACGCTTGGTCAGCTTCTTACGCTTGGTTTCGGAGTTGGTTTCGTTCAGCTCTTCGCGCAGAGTTTCACACTCTTGCTCCAGATCCATGCTCTTCAGCAGGGCCTGGATAGCTTCCGCACCCATCTTCGCGTCGAATTCGTCACCGAACTCTTCCAGCGCGTCCAGATACTGCTCTTCAGTCAGGATCTGTTGACGTTCCAGATTGGTCATACCGCCTTCGATAACAACATATGATTCGAAGTACAGTACGCGTTCGATATCACGCAGCGGCATATCGAGCAACAAACCGATACGGGACGGCAGTGATTTCAGGAACCAGATGTGCGCAGTCGGAGACGCCAGCTCGATGTGGCCCATACGCTCACGGCGTACTTTAGTCTGGGTCACTTCAACGCCGCACTTCTCACAGATCACACCACGGTGTTTCAGGCGCTTGTACTTACCGCACAGGCACTCGTAATCTTTTACTGGCCCAAAGATACGGGCGCAGAAAAGGCCGTCACGCTCAGGTTTGAACGTACGGTAGTTAATGGTTTCCGGCTTCTTAACTTCACCGAAAGACCATGAACGGATCATGTCTGGCGAGGCCAGAGCAATTTTGATCGCATCAAACTCTTCGGTTTTAGTCTGCGCTTTCAGAAACTTTAATAAATCTTTCACGGATTTGCTCCCGTCGGAGTTAGCACAATCTGGCGCCGGGTCTTACCCCGGCACCAGTGACCTGTTTGAGCGAGAGTTACTCGTCTTCCAGCTCGATGTTGATACCCAGCGAACGAATCTCTTTCAACAGTACGTTGAAGGATTCTGGCATGCCTGGTTCCATCTGATGGTTGCCGTCCACGATGTTTTTATACATCTTGGTACGACCATTCACGTCATCAGACTTAACGGTGAGCATTTCCTGCAGGGTGTATGCCGCGCCATATGCTTCCAGCGCCCACACTTCCATCTCCCCGAAGCGCTGACCACCGAACTGAGCCTTACCACCCAGCGGCTGCTGAGTAACCAGGCTGTAAGAACCGGTAGAACGCGCGTGCATCTTGTCATCAACCAAGTGGTTCAGTTTCAGCATGTACATGTAGCCAACGGTAACCTGGCGCTCGAATTGCTCACCGGTACGACCGTCGAACAGTGTGATCTGACCAGAAGTCGGCAGGCCACCCAGCTGTAACAGTTCCTTGATTTCAGACTCTTTCGCACCGTCGAAGACCGGCGTTGCGATCGGCATACCTTTTTTCAGGTTTTCAGCCAGACGCAGAACTTCTTCATCACTGAAGGTATTCAGGTCAACTTTCTGACGAACGTCGGTACCCAGATCGTAGGCACGCTGGATGAATTCGCGCAGTTTGGCGACTTCTTCTTGCTGCTTCAGCATGGCGTTGATTTTCTCGCCGATACCTTTCGCAGCCATACCCAGGTGGGTCTCAAGGATCTGACCGATGTTCATACGCGATGGTACGCCCAGCGGGTTCAGTACGATATCTACCGGCGTACCGTTAGCATCGTGTGGCATATCTTCGATCGGGTTGATCTTAGAAATAACACCCTTGTTACCGTGACGACCTGCCATCTTATCACCAGGCTGGATCCGACGTTTAACCGCCAGATAAACCTTAACAATCTTCAGCACGCCTGGTGCCAGATCGTCGCCCTGAGTGATTTTACGGCGTTTCGCTTCGAGTTTTTTCTCGAATTCGTGTTTCAGTTCGTCGTACTGCTCAGCCAGCTGTTCCAGCTGATTTTGTTTCTCTTCGTCGGTCAGGCCGAGTTCCAGCCAGCGATCGCGCGGCAGTTTGTCGAGCTTCTCAGCTTCAACGCCACCGGCAACCAGCACCGCGTAGATACGGCTAAACAGGCCAGCTTCGAGGATCTGCAGTTCTTCAGACAGGTCTTTCTTCGCCTGCTTCAGCTGCATCTCTTCGATTTCCAGCGCACGTTTGTCTTTTTCTACGCCATCGCGAGTAAAGACCTGAACGTCGATAATCGTACCGGAAACACCGTTTGGTACACGCAGAGAAGAGTCTTTAACATCAGACGCTTTCTCACCGAAGATGGCACGCAGCAGCTTCTCTTCTGGGGTCAGCTGGGTTTCACCTTTCGGTGTTACCTTACCTACCAGAATGTCGCCACCGGTGACTTCTGCACCAATGTAAACGATACCGGACTCATCCAGTTTGGAGAGCGCAGCTTCACCCACGTTCGGGATATCAGCGGTGATCTCTTCCGGCCCCAGCTTGGTGTCACGGGACACACATGCCAGTTCCTGAATGTGGATGGTAGTGAAACGGTCTTCCTGAACAACACGCTCGGAAACGAGGATGGAGTCTTCGAAGTTGTAACCGTTCCATGGCATGAATGCCACGCGCATGTTCTGACCCAGAGCCAGTTCACCAAGGTCGGTGGACGGACCGTCTGCCAGCACATCACCACGTTCAACCGGCTCGCCCAGAGAGACACAAGGCATCTGGTTGATACAGGTGTTCTGGTTAGAACGGGTGTATTTGGTCAGGTTATAGATGTCGATACCCGCTTCACCCGCATGCATCTCGTCTTCGTTAACTTTGATAACGATACGGGAAGCATCAACGTACTGAACGGTACCGCCACGCTTAGCAACAGCAGTAACACCGGAGTCAACGGCAACAGCACGCTCCATACCGGTACCAACCAGCGGCTTATCAGCACGCAGAGTCGGAACCGCCTGACGTTGCATGTTCGCACCCATCAATGCACGGTTGGCGTCATCGTGTTCCAGGAACGGGATCAGGGACGCACCGACGGATACCACCTGCTGGGTGGATACGTCCATGTAGTCAACCTGGTCACGGCTGAACAAGCTGGATTCGCCTTTGCTACGACATGTTACCAGGTCTTCTACAAAGTGGCCTTCGTCATCCAGGTTGGAGTTCGCCTGAGCGATAACGTAGTTGCCTTCTTCGATAGCAGACAAGTAATGAATTTCGTCGGTAACAACACCGTCAGTCACTTTACGATACGGCGTCTCAAGGAAGCCATATTCGTTAGTCTGTGCGTACACGGACAGGGAGTTGATCAGACCGATGTTCGGACCTTCAGGGGTTTCGATTGGACATACGCGACCGTAGTGAGTCGGGTGTACGTCTCGAACTTCGAAGCCTGCACGTTCACGGGTCAGACCGCCTGGGCCGAGGGCAGAGATACGACGCTTGTGCGTAATCTCAGACAGCGGGTTGTTCTGGTCCATAAACTGAGACAGCTGGCTGGAACCGAAGAACTCTTTCACTGCGGCAGAAATCGGCTTGGCGTTGATCATATCCTGAGGCATCAGGGTATCCAGATCGCCCAGAGACAGACGCTCTTTCACCGCACGCTCTACACGTACCAGGCCAACGCGGAACTGGTTTTCCGCCATTTCGCCAACGGAACGGATACGACGGTTACCGAGGTGGTCGATATCATCGACTTCGCCTTTACCGTTACGGATATCGATGAGCTTCTTCATCACTTCGATGATGTCGTCTTTGCTCAGGATACCGGAACCTTCGATCTCGTCACGCAGCAGAGAACGGTTGAACTTCATACGACCAACCGCAGACAAGTCATAGCGGTCTTCGGAGAAGAACAGGTTCTCGAACAGGCTTTCAGCAGCTTCGCGAGTCGGCGGCTCACCAGGGCGCATCATACGGTAGATTTCTACCAGCGCGCTCAGACGATCGTTGGTTGGGTCGACGCGTATAGTTTCAGAAATATATGCACCGTGATCCAGATCGTTGGTAAACAGCGTTTCGATACGCTTGTGACCAGACTGGCTCAGCTTAGCCAGCAGATCCAGGCTCAGCTCCATGTTCGCTGCACAAATCAGCTCACCGGTTGATGCGTCAACGTAGTCTTTAGCCGCAACTTTGCCCGCGATGTACTCAACTGGAACTTCGATAAGCTTGATATCGTCTTTTTCCAGCTGACGAATATGGCGCGCAGTGATGCGACGACCTTTTTCGACGTAGATTTTGCCGTTAGCTTCAATATCAAAGGAGGCGGTTTCACCACGCAGGCGTTCCGGCACCAGTTCCATCTGCAGCTTGTTGTCGCGAATTTCGAAGACAACTTTCTCAAAGAACAGGTCAAGGATCTGTTCAGTGGTGTACTGCAGCGCACGCAGAATAATGGTCGCTGGCAGTTTGCGGCGACGGTCAATACGTACGAACAGGTTGTCCTTCGGATCGAATTCGAAATCCAGCCAGGAACCACGGTAAGGAATGATACGCGCGTTATAAAGCACTTTACCCGAAGAGTGGGTTTTACCCTTATCGGAGTCAAAGAAGACGCCTGGGCTACGGTGCAACTGGGAAACAATAACACGCTCGGTACCGTTGATAACAAAGGTACCGTTGTCAGTCATGAGTGGAATTTCACCCATGTAGACTTCTTGTTCTTTAATGTCTTTTACGGTGCCTTCCGGCGCTTCGCGCTCGTAGATCACCAGACGCAGTTTGACGCGCAGCGGTGCGGAATAAGTCACGCCACGGATCTGACATTCCTGAACGTCAAAAACAGGTTCGCCAAGGCGGTAGCTGACGTACTGCAGCTCAGAATTACCGCTATAGCTTTTAATAGGGAAAACGGAACGGAAAGCTGCTTCCAGACCATACTGCCCTTCAGGATCTTGCTCGATGAACTTCTGAAACGAGTCAAGCTGGATAGAAAGGAGATAAGGTATGTCCAACACTTGCGGACGTTTACCAAAATCCTTACGAATACGTTTTTTCTCGGTATAGGAGTAAACCATTAGGGTTCCTCAGCTCGCTGACAAGTCGACCCATCTGTCCGACGAAGGGACAGTTTGTGCAACACTATTTTGTTGACCGGAAAATCGAATACTTTCCGCAATGCCTGTTGCTATCACGCTTAAACCATTTCGTTGCGATTTACACAGAGCGGAGGCTCTGTCGCAATATATTAAGGCGTCGATAGAAACAAACATTGAAAGGCACAACAGTAGTCAAACAGTGTGAAATGCTACTGGCGCCTTACAGCGCAAAAAGGCTGGTGACTAAAAAGTCACCAGCCATCAGCCTAATTTCTTAGGCTGCAACTAGAAAAGTTGGCTTATTTAACTTCAACTTCAGCGCCAGCTTCTTCCAGAGATTTTTTCAGTGCTTCAGCGTCATCTTTGCTCACGCCTTCTTTCAGAGCGGCCGGAGCAGATTCTACCAGGTCTTTAGCTTCTTTCAGACCCAGGCCAGTTGCGCCACGTACTGCTTTGATTACTGCAACTTTGTTCGCGCCGATACCTTTCAGAATCACGTCGAATTCAGTTTTTTCTTCAGCAGCTTCAGCAGGGCCCGCAGCTACAGCTACAGCAGCAGCAGCAGAAACACCGAATTTTTCTTCCATTGCAGAAATCAGTTCTACAACGTCCATTACGGACATAGCGGATACTGCTTCAATGATTTGATCTTTAGTGATAGACATTTAAATTGTTCCTGAAAATCAGAATAAGTTTATACGTAAGCAGATGCTTGATAAAGATAACTGCGATTAAGCAGCTTCTTTCGCATCGCGAACAGCAGCCAGAGTGCGAACCAGTTTGCCAGCCGAAGCTTCTTTCATGGTTGCCATCAGGCGTGCAATTGCTTCTTCGTAGGTCGGCAGAGTTGCCAGGCGATCGATTTGCGATGCCGGGATCAATTCACCTTCAAAGGCTGCGGCTTTGACCTCAAATTTTGCATTCGCTTTCGCGAAATCTTTGAACAGACGAGCAGCTGCGCCCGGGTGTTCCATAGAATATGCAATCAGGGTCGGACCAACGAACGCGTCTTTCAGGCACTCGAACTGAGTACCTTCAACAACACGGCGCAGCAGGGTGTTACGAACAACACGCATGTATACGCCGGCTTCGCGACCTGCTTTACGCAGTTCAGTCATTTTGTCTACAGTAACGCCACGGGAATCCGCAACTACTGCAGACAGCGCGCCTTTGGCTACTTCGCTGACTTCAGCAACAATCGCTTGTTTGTCTTGAAGATTTAAAGCCATTAGCTTTGCTCCTGGATGTTTGCCGGGACTCATGTCCCGGAACTCACTTCACTCTTCCCAACGGACAGAGCGTCTTAATACGGTGAGCAGAAACAAGCCAGAGTATCAGAAATAATCTTAGCGTTCTGTCACCGTCTACGCAGGGCATTAAGCTTCTTTCGAAACACCTGCGGTCTTCGACGGAGGCCTGGATAGGCCAGGCTCCAACGAACAAATCTTGTCTATCTGTCGCTATTCAATCTGTGACGGCGTTGACTGCCTTCGTTCACACCAGTCACATAGTTAACTATGCTCCTGGCGATTCACTCAGTTGTCGCCTTGCCACAGCCTGAATATCTTGGATATACGTCTGCAATTAGCAGAAACGTGGGGGTAAGATTGTAGACAAAATCACCGCCCACGTAAAGGCGAATATTAGTTCGCCACAGTCGCGGTCAGACCGGACTGATCAACGGCAACACCAGCACCCATGGTGGTGGAGATGCTAACTTTCTTGATGTACACGCCTTTAGCCTGAGTCGGTTTCGCTTTTTTCAGCGCAACCAGCAGAGATTCCAGGTTTTCTTTCAGTTTGTCAGCGTCAAAATCCACTTTACCGATGGTAGTGTGGATGATGCCGTTTTTGTCGTTACGGTAACGAACCTGGCCCGCTTTAGCGTTCTTAACCGCTTCAGCAACGTTAGGGGTTACAGTACCAACTTTCGGGTTTGGCATCAGGCCACGCGGACCCAGAACCTGGCCCAACTGGCCAACAACGCGCATTGCATCCGGGGAAGCAATAACAACGTCAAAGTTCATTTCGCCTTTCTTGATCTGGTCAGCCAGATCTTCCATACCTACCAGTTCAGCGCCAGCAGCTTTAGCAGCTTCAGCGTTTGCGCCCTGGGCAAATACGGCTACGCGAACGGAACGGCCAGTACCGTGCGGCAGTACAGTTGCACCACGTACGTTCTGGTCAGATTTACGAGCATCGATACCGAGGTTAACGGCAACGTCAACGCTTTCTACGAATTTAGCAGTGGCCAGCTCTTTCAGCAGAGCAATAGCTTCGTTGATATCATACTGTTTAGTTGTATCAACTTTGTCACGGATCACGCGCATACGCTTGGTCAGTTTAGCCATTTCTTAATCCTCCACTACCAGGCCCATGGAACGTGCAGTACCTTCAATGGAGCGAGTCATCGCTTCAATGTCAGAACCAGTCATGTCGGCAGCTTTGGTCTGCGCGATTTCCTGCAGCTGAGCGCGGGAAATTTTACCCACTTTGTCTTTGTTCGGCTTACCGGAACCAGACTTGATACCAGCCGCTTTCTTCAGCAGAACTGCTGCCGGAGGCGTTTTGGTAACGAAAGTGAAAGAACGGTCAGCGTAAACGGTGATAACAACCGGGATCGGCAGACCTTTCTCCATGGAATCAGTTTTTGCGTTAAACGCTTTGCAGAATTCCATGATGTTCACGCCTTGTTGACCCAGTGCTGGACCTACCGGCGGGCTCGGGTTAGCCATACCAGCTGCAACCTGCAGCTTGACATAGGCTTGGACTTTCTTAGCCATTCTAAATTCCTCTAGTTGGGTTATAGCGCCTCAAAAAGGCTCCCCGTGATAAAATTCGTTTTACGGATGCTATCCATAAAAACAAAAGGCGCGAAATTGTATTCCAATCTCGCGCCTTGTGCAACGATTAAATCGCCGCTTTTTTGATCGACTTGTTAGGCTTTCTCAACCTGAGCGAAGTCCAGCTCAACCGGCGTTGCACGGCCAAAGATAGATACGGAAACCTTCAGACGAGACTTCTCATAATCCACTTCTTCAACTACGCCGTTAAAGTCAGCAAACGGACCGTCGCTAACGCGAACCATTTCGCCCGGTTCAAACATCGTTTTCGGACGTGGCTTATCGCCAACCTGCTGCAGGCGGTTCATGATCGCATCAACTTCTTTGTCGCTGATCGGAGCTGGACGGTCAGAAGTACCGCCAATAAAGCCCATCACACGCGGCACGCTACGCACCAGGTGCCAGCTCGCATCGTTCATGACCATCTGGACCAGTACATAGCCCGGGAAGAATTTACGTTCGCTTTTGCGACGCTGGCCGCCACGGATTTCGACCACTTCTTCAGTCGGCACCATGACTTCGCCAAACAACTCTTCCATATTTTGTAACTTGATATACTCACGCAGCGATGTGGCTACGCGGCCTTCAAAACCGGAAAACGCCTGAACGACGTACCAGCGCTTTTTAGGAGCTTCAGACATCTTAGAACCTCAGGCCAGTGATAAAGGATACCAGGCGAACCAGAATACCATCCAGTCCCCACAGGATCAGTGACATTACCGCAGTGACCGCAGCAACGATCAGCGTGGTGTGCAGCGTTTCCTGGCGAGTTGGCCAAATGACCTTACGGACTTCGGTACGCGCTTCACGGGCAAAAGCAACGGTCGCTTTACCTTTTGTCGTCAACAGCGCGACACCGCCCGCTGCAGCAATCAGAATCACTACGGCTAGCGCACGCAACGGCAGCATCATGTCACGATAGAGGTAGTTGCCAACGATAGCGACAAGCAGCAATACAGCGACAACAACCCACTTCATCGCTTCCAGGCCGCGCCCGCTTCCTTGAGCTTCGGTATTCGCACTCATAAACCAACCTGTCAGAAGTATTCTACAAACATTTTCACCCCGCGTACGCGAGGCGATCCAAACCGAAATGCTCTGGTGCGTTTCGGACTAAACGCCCTCTTCAGAGCCTGTCTCAGCAATGATTATGGCAAAAAAAATCACTGATGAGCCAGGTTCTGGTTCGACAGCGTATAAAAAGGGCATCAAATGATGCCCTTTTATTGCGCATTGCGTCAAATAATATCAGCAATTAGCTCAGAACTTTAGCAACAACGCCCGCAC
>NZ_SZXN01000025.1:0-1256 GCF_005281195.1 Citrobacter sp. wls613 | reverse complement strand
TGTAGTGGTCAACAAAAACTGGCCACAGCTTTAGAGTTTTTCCAGAACAATCGTTCTGATTCATTCGGCGTCAAACCACCATTATATTGATGAGGTCTGAGCTGGCTGTAATATCCTGTGATGTAATTCGTTATTGCCGTGCTGGCTTGGCTAAAATTCGCGTAGCCATTATCCGGTACCCACTCTGTTTTCAGGCTTCTGAAGAACCGTTCCATTGGGCTGTTATCCCAGCAATTTCCCCGGCGACTCAGGCTTTGCTTTATCTGATATCTCCACAGTAACTGTCTGAAATTCCTGCTGGTATAGTGACTGCCTTGATCCGAGTGATACAGTAAATTAGCCGGTTTTCCCCGTGCTTCCCAGGCCATCGACAGGGCTTTACCTGTCAGTGCGGAATCAGGGAAAAATGACATCGCCCAGCCAACCGGTTTACGGGAAAACAAATCGAGTACAACAGCCAGATAAGCCCAGCGTTTTCCCGTCCAGATATAAGTCACATCACCACACCAGGCCTGATTAGGCTCGGTAACAGCAAACTGGCGATCCAGATAATTAGGGATCTCAATGTGTTCCTTAGACGCCTTCTTATAACGATGGCCAGGTTGCTGACAGCTGATAATATTGAGCGCTTTCATCAGCTTTGTTGCCCGCCAGCGGCTCAGTTTTATACCTTTGGTGGTGACCATTGCGGCAATGCTTCGCGCTCCTGCTGAACCGTTACTTTCGCGATAAACTTCACGCACAAGGCTCAGTAATGCCACTCTCGTGGCGTCAGGCTTCCTGGGCTGCCGCCAGTATTTATAACTGCTGCGATGAACCCCAAACACGTTGCACACAACGGCAACAGGAAACCGCGCCCTGAGTTTCTCAACTAATGAGAATTGTTCAGGGAGTCTGACATCAAGAGCGCGGTAGCCTTTTTTAATATATCCCGTTCCATTTCAACGCGTTGAAGTCTTTTCTTCAACTCACGTATCTCAATCTGCTCAGGTGTCATGGGTGAAGCTATGGGTGATTTTCCCGCTCGCTCTTCTTTCAGTTGTCGAACCCATTTATCCATCGTGGATTTGCCGACATTCATCGCAGTGGCAGCGGCGGCAACGGTGTAATGCTGATCGAGTACAAGCTGGGCAGCCTCGAGGCGAAACTCGGGGCTAAAATTGCGTCTGTTACGTCCGGTCATAATGTCACCTGTTTTGACTATGAGGTGATGATATCACCTCTATTCAGGTGGCCAAATTCACTATGCCACTACA
>NZ_SZXN01000024.1:0-1020 GCF_005281195.1 Citrobacter sp. wls613 | reverse complement strand
TTAAATTTTTCATGTTGTTGAATACAGTCTGAAGTCATCGCCGTAATGTAATGATGCCCAGCACAACCTCGCATTCTTGGCGGCGATTGCAACGACAGCACGCCAGTATCCCCGCCTACCAATCAACGAGCAGACCCAACGGCTAAACGGGTCCGTTCTATTCTCTGCCCCTACCATTACAGAACGGGCTCCCTGGACCAGTAGGGTTCGCAGATAGGCATCACCCGCTTTTGTTATCCTGCCAAGCTTTGATTTTCCGCCACTACTGTATTGTGATGGCGTTAGCCCCAACCAGGCTGCCAGTTGGCGCCCGTTCTTAAAATCATGGGCATTGCCAATACTGGCGACCAGCGCACTCGCTGTGGTGGGCCCAACACCTTTCAGTTCCATTAACTGCTGGCTGCGATGATCTGTTTTGGCCACACGAGATAATACCCTGTCATATTCGGCGATTTTCTCTTCAATATTAGTGACATGTGTCAATAGATCATCAATGCACAGCCTAACCTGTACTGGCAGAGTTTCCTTCTGGTCAGAAACAACATGACGCAGAGCATCAGTGCTTTGTGGGGCAATAACCCCGAATTCAGATATCAGGCCCCGAAGACGGTTATACGTTGCTGTTCTTTCCTGGATAAATCCCTGTCTTGTCCGATGTAAGCATTGCATTGCCTGCTGGCTTTCGTCTTTGACTGGTACAAAGCGCATATGCGGCCGCTGCACTGCCTCACAAATAGCTATTGCATCAGCTGCATCATTTTTCCCGGTCTTACCCGCCATGCGATAGGGTGAGACAAATTTCGGAGCCATCAACCGGACATCATGGCCATACTGCCTGAATAATCTTGCCCAATAGTGGGCACCCGAGCAGGCTTCCATTCCAATGACACAGGGAGGTAAACCTGCGATGAGTTCAGAAAGTGCTGCACGCGACACCTTGGGTTTAACCAGAACAGCTTTACCATTTTGGTCAATGCAGTGAACAGCAAACACATTTTTAGCAAGATCGATACCGACAGT
>NZ_SZXN01000048.1:0-32799 GCF_005281195.1 Citrobacter sp. wls613 | reverse complement strand
GTGTCGTGAAACCACCTACGGGTGGTTTTTTTGTTTTTGTTGTTTGCCAGTGGCAGCAAAATGGCAGCAGCGTGGCAGCATATTTTTGTGTTTGTCTATTTTGCCTCTTGGCGGTTATCGAACGGGTTAAGTGCTACCGCAGCATCAAGGTGGTTTGGGGCAAAATGCGCATACCTCATTGTCATCATGATCGTGCTGTGCCCGAGAATTTGCTGTAACACCAAAATATTCCCACCTCGCATCATGAAGTGACTCGCGAATGTATGACGTAGTACATGGGTACGCTGTCCTTTGGGTAGCTCTATACCTGCGCGTGCGAGAGCTGCCTTAAAAGCCTCGTATGCGGGTGAGAAGAGGGCACCACGCTTTTTAGGGAGCATCGCCTGTAGTTGTTGTGAAATTGGCACTGTGCGGTTCTTCTTGCTTTTGGTTTGCGTAAACGTCAGACGACCAGGAAGGATTTGAGATTGCTTCAAGTCTTGAGCCTCGCTCCATCGTGCACCGGTCGCCAGACAAATTCGTACGATAATCCCTAAATCTTTATTTGCAGACTGGTCGCATGCTGCAAGCAATCGGTCAATTTCTTCCTCATACAGAAAAGCCAGCTCCTGATCACCTTCCTTGAACTGCCTGATTCCAGACAGCGGGTTATCTCCTTCCCATTCCCCCAGCCGCTTCATTTCCGAGAATACTGCATGCAGATAAGACTGCTCGCGGTTTACTGTCGCTTCACTCAGCTTCTTCTTGCCTTTCTGATTCCATTCACCACTCAAACGCCGTTCCCGGTATACAGCGAAAGTGTTTTTATCAAAGTGAGAAGCCAATGGATTACCAAGACGTTCGCATATGGCCAGTAATTTCACCTTTCTTTCATCACCAGATGAGAGCGTTTTGCCATGCATCTCGTACCAGCGTTCAACGAATGCCGAAAGAGTCACAGCGCTGTCGTTTACCGGCTGGTTTGCAGCGTTATTCATTAAACGGCGCTCATGGGAGAGCGCCTCACCTTTGGTAGCAAATTGCTTACGTATGCGTTTCCCATCACGCCCGTAAGGGAAGCACTGACAAAGCCATTTACCGGAGGGTAGTTTTCGGACGGTCAATTACTCACCTCTGCATCATCATCAGATCCTGCATACGCGAGTGAAATGAACATTTCCGCAGCGTTATCAAGATGTGCATAGGTTGATGTAAATTCGATATCTCGACACCTACAGACGAATGGGCGCGTTTGATTTTCTGGTTGGAAGGATAAACTTACAACTGGAGTTTTGCGTGGTTTACCATTTTTGAAAAAGTCACAGACATCCAAACGATTGCAAAGGCCTGCATCATCTTGATAAGTAGCAACATGCCACCCCATACCATGAAGTGTATCGGCAAATGCTAAATGCACTTCTTCGATATTTTTATATAAGCCAACGGAGTATTGTTTTTTCTTACTCTCATTACGTTTTCTTGGCAGGGATGGGAGCCTTGCTACACCAGGTATTTCAATTTTTTCCAAGCTGAATGTTTTTACCGGGTGAGTCGGAGATGATAGGTCCGCTGCTCGCAGCGTAAAGTTATCAAGCAATGTCAGAGGAAGGATATCTCTTGCTGCTCCGGATCGTTCACCTCCGTGATAAATGATTGATAAATTATCTTTGGTATCAATTGACGACCAGATCAGGTCCAGAAGAGGGTGTTCATCATGGATTGTAAATGTTGGTGTATTGCCCTTTTGACCTTCTATATTTTGCGCATCCGACAAGGGGGATAGGTTTAGAAATTGCTCGGTCGACAGCACCTCTGAACCTTGCTGAGATGCCTTTTTTATTTTGCTCGGACCAGCATTTTCACCGCAACAGAGATAGTTAAGATCCTTGGTGACATCACTTCTAACGACATATCCACGAGCCTTAGCAATTTCAATAAGCTCATTTTTGTCTTTTTTCCCAAAACCTGTAAAACAAATAGTCCTCATATAAAACCCCACGAAGTCAGAAAAATAATGAACCTAACAGGAAACCAATTAAGAAGATGACAATGAATTCTTTAGCGTGGGATCGCAGCAATGTAGTGACATCCAATGGAGAGTGATTCTCTCTCGGGGGAGAAGGCGGAATATCTTGTGTTTGCTGGTCCAGCCACGATAAACACATTTGAAGCTGGTTGCGTGTTAGGTCATTCAGTCGACCAGTTCCGAAGTTAACATGGCAATAACGAATCAGTTTCTGCCTCAATTCGCTGTCTTCACTATTTCGAAGGAGAAGGCTAACAAGTGCTTTACTTGCATCTTTATCCTTAGCGCGTTCGAGCATGGACTGCAAAAAGCTAACTGCAGTCTGATATTGGTTGACGGTCATTTCTTCGATACTCGAAACGCCAATCTCTGCATGCAGCTTTTGCCAGATCTCATATGCTTCATTGCCGTAGGAATCAGAAACAAGTGCTACTAGGGTATTAAGTTCTTTTCTCTGCGCCCTAACCAAAGGACGCTCATCGTGAGTATCTGAGGGAATCGCGATGTTGATGGTGTGACGACCATCAAAATTATCTATCTGGACGTGATTTTCGGTAAAGTCACGTCCAGCAACCCGGTTTTGTTCTCCAGAGGTATTGATTGCCATAAAGTTTCCCTACTTCTTATTTTCGTTAAAATCCCTGCCCGCTACGCGGTTTCCTTGACCTGATACGCTAATTGATGCGTTTGATGAACTACCTGCAGTTAGGGCCGCAAGAGCTGCTGCTTTAACTGCAAGAGGCGCTTTTCTAAAAAGGGTAAGTAGCTCTTGTTCATCAGCATTAAGCGCTTCAGAAGTTCTGATCCCTGTGACAATGAACTGAACGTCAGCTCCAAATTTTGATATTGCACAGAGGTAAGAGGAATCAGGAGATCGTTCACCTTTTTCATAGTTAAGCTGTGTGAGCTTTTTAACTCCACCAATCTCTCCTAATGCAGCTTGGCTTAGTCCTAAACGCTCACGTTCCTCGCGTAAGCGCATACCGATATAATCTTGCATACCAAAATCCCTTGACTGGTATAAATATTTATACCATTATGTTTTTCACAGACACTTAGCAGATCACAATATACCACTATGATACAAGCACAAAACTCACAGCGGGCGCGTACGCCCAAAAACAGCGTTGCGGGAGGGTCTTTACCGCTACGTCTGTCACCTGAAGAACGCACTGAGATTGAAGCAATGGCAGAAGCAGAATGTCGATCCGCTTCTAACATGGTTCGCATAGTTTTTTTGCGCGGGCTTGAGTGCATGAAATCCACACATTTGCCGCAATCTGGTAACTGATACTAGCGTGTGAGGTAGAAATGACGGGCGTGACCATCAATATGAATGTTGCTGCTCCTTATGTATCTCTCAAGGAGTATTCCAGACTAACCGGCATTCCATTCGACACATGCAGGTTAATGGTTCGCGACGGAAGGATAATTATCAGGCCTAAAGAGCTATCAGGGGGCAAGGTGGAAGTAAACATGATAGCCATGCTCAAGGATGCCATTGCAAACAGTTGACAGGAAAATCATGAATCAGCTAATCCAACTGAGTCGACACAATTATGTGTATCGGGGATTCACTATCCACATGTGTCCTAAAAACTCCAGAACAATGCAGCGCGCATATCGCGTGATGAATGATGGGAATTATTTCGGCAGAGACTTTGCATTAGCAGAGGCAATGCGAACCATTGATAAACTAAAAAATGGTGGAAGAAATGAAACTTGAAATGGCTATCGGGCTTTTTATTTTTGCCGTGTTTGTTTTGAGCCTGATTCAGTTCCTGATTAGGTTGCATTGCAATAAAGCGAAGCAACAAAAAGAGAAGAGGATTTCTGAATTTAAAGCCAGACGCGAAGAAGTAGAACGTAAGTCTCGCAGACAACTGTAGCAGGAACAAGATATGAACGATAACGCTCCATCACTTGCCAGCCTGTTAAGGCAGGGTTGCCAGGTAACACACCATCGCAATACTCGCGGCTGGATCGAGTGCCCAGACGGACGTTTCTTTAAACCAGAACCGAACAAGGTGCGCTTTATTAAAGGTATGAGTAAGCCTTTTGTTTATACGAAAAAGATAAACAAAGGTTTACTTATCACTCTGGTAAGAGCATTCAAAAAACTACTGTAGTGGTAGGAGGCTTACGTGTTTACTGAAGAGAAAACATCGTGGGAACGGGAAATGCTGATTCGCGAAGCGGTGGAGAACGCGGAGAAAGGTTTTACTGTTAATTTAAAAAATGGCGCACGCATTGTTGTAACTCCTGACAGTCCATCAATTGATTTAATTATTTATGGTCTGGAGAAAACAATTCGCGGAAATCATGAGCGGGCTCGAATGACCTTTATTGATTTTCTTTATTATTGGCATGAAAGGATATTTAAACAGGTTAAGCGGAAACCACGTCCTAATCACTAGTTAATCAGGTTTGAAAATTAAAGGCATTCATTATGTCGGGCTTCATTTTGCCTTTTTCAGGAGGTTGCCATGTCGGTTAAGTCAATAAAACTGGAGAGCGGAATTAGTGATCCGGACTTTATGGGAATAAACACCAATGCACGGAAAAGCGAACGTGCTCACCTTCTTGGTCTGCTGCGTATTTTTATGAGCCAACTGAAAAAGGAAAGTGCCACTCAGGAAGAAATTCATTTATCAGTCGAGCGGTGGATCAGCAACCGCGAATTAATCATCAGTGAGGATAAAAGCTTATGAACAACATCATGTTAGATATTCGCGTATTGGGGAAATCCCCTGATTCTCCAGTGTTCGCTATTGAGTGCGTTTTTTTCGAACCATCAACGGGGAAGATTGGCCAGCAATATTACCGTGCAATTGATATCAGAACCGTGGGCGGTATTTACCCTGAAACGGTTTTACAGCTCATGAAGGGGGATGCCGAACAACGTGCTGAGGTTATCAATGCTACCTGTCGAGAGATTGATGCTGTCAGTGGCGTCTGTCGTTTTATCAAAGACAATGCCTCAAAACACGAAAAGCTCATTTGCTGGTCAGCCGGAGACTCCGCAGACGTTACTACGCTTGCGTATGCTCTTTCCCGCCATGGTCTTGGTCCATCATTACCGTATTTCGACATTCGTTACCTATCAACATTGATTCATATCGCTGGCGTTACCGGGTATGTCCCGCATCCGCGCCGTTCTACAGCGACTTATATGCTGACAGATGCTGTTTATCGCGCCGAGCAGGTTTGCGAGATCTGGCAGCGCCTGACTTCCCCGCACCTCGAATCGTTGTGAGGTTGAGAATGATTAAGTCACCTCTGAAATGGGCGGGCGGAAAAGCTCGCGTCATGCCGAAACTACTGGAGCATTTGCCAAAAGCCGATTGTCTGATTGAGCCATTCGTTGGTAGCGGAACCGTATTTATGAATACGGAATACCGTCACTATGTGCTTTGCGATAGCAATATGAATCTGATCAACTTCTTCCGTCAACTAACAGGCCGACCAGAGGACACAATTTCTGCCTGTCGCTGGATATTTAGCGGCGGGAATAATGCCGAGGAATTTTATAAGCGGCGAGCTGAATTCAATTCTCTGGCCCAAAAAGCGGACTTAGATCCGGATGCTGCGTTGCTTCATGCTGCGTATTTTTTGTACCTGAATCGCCATACGTACAACGGTCTTTATCGCGAAAATCTGAAGGGGGAATTTAACTCGCCCTTTGGAAAATATGCCGAGCCTTACTTCCCTGAAAATGAAATGCGTTTGTTTGCTGAAAAGGCCAATGACACAAAAGCGCTTTTCTATCATGGCGACTTTCGCGATTCAATCCCTGGCACTATGCGGCTGGCGCATGACGCAGTTATTTATTGCGACCCCCCATACATACCGGCCAGCAAAACAGCCAGTTTCACCACCTACGGCAAGCCGTTTACCCTGGATGATCATCGCGCCCTGGTTGCAGCCCTGCTCAATGTTAATCACCAGTATGGTCATCGCGCGGTGATATCCAACAGCGACACGCCTGAAACTCGCGAAATTTATTCCGCCTTCAACCTTCACTCCCTGAGTGTCCGCCGCTCTGTGAGCGCCAAAAGCCGCGATATGGCTGGCGAAGTTATTGGCGTTCTTCGCGTGTGTGATGGTTGCGGCCGTGCTGGCGGTGGTTTCTGCCCGGATTGTGGACCGGTAATGGGGAATGCAACTTACGGCGTGATGTTTTTAGGCTTCGACCCTGCCAAGGGCTGTGAGACGCAGGAGCCTTTCTGATGACCATCAAAAAGACTCATACGGGCATCGTTATTACCAAAGATGGCCCGCAGCGCAAGAAGTTGCACCAGACGGAATCCATGTGGGTAGTCGGTAAAACAGAGTGCTACCGGAAAGACACTGGCAAACGTCACTTTGCCGAACGTACCCGCCGTCGACTGCTGCTTGATTCAATCGAAGAGATTCGGGAGGTCGCCACCCGATGAACACAGTTGATGCAGTGATCACTCGCGTGCTCGACGTTCGCCCATACCGCCATTTCTGGATCGTTGAGGTGGAGGTGTTGAGCTGGGGCAGGTACAGCAGCACGACCATTATCCGTGATACCGAAAAAGACGCCCGGCAGGTTAAGCCCGGCGACACCGTGACGGTGTAGGTGGTGCGCGATGACGGCTTATTACAACGAAATCGACCCTCATGCAGCGCAGCATCTGCGCAACTTAATCGACGCCGGCCATATAGCGCCTGGTGTTGTTGATACACGCTCAATTGAGGATGTAACCCCCAATGATCTCAAAGGTTTCAGACAATGCCATTTCTTCGCCGGAATTGGCGGATGGTCACTCGCATTGCGTCGCGCAGGCTGGCCCGATGATCGTCCAGCATGGACAGCATCATGCCCTTGCCAACCTTTCAGCGCGGCAGGCAAAGGACTTGGGTTTGCTGACGAGCGGCACTTATGGCCCTCCACACATTGGCTTATCGGCCAGCGCCGCCCTGTCGTGGTATTTGGCGAACAGTCTTCAAGTAAAGATGCTGAAGACTGGATCGACCTTGTACAAACTGACATGGAAAGTTTGGGCTATGCCTTCGGGGCGTCGGCGTTTCCGTCTGCGGGCGTCGGTGCTCCGCACATCCGGGAGCGCACTTACTGGCTGGCCGACACCAACCGCGAGCAATACGAAGAACGCTTATCAGGATGCCGAGAAGGTGATCGCCAGGAAGCTGGCTGGGCGCCAATCGAACTTGCAGGACTTTGCTTGTCTTGCGGGCTGGCCCACCCCTGCGGCGAGGGATGGAAAGGGGGGATATCAGGGGGGCAGGATGCGGCACGGGAAGCTGTCAACGGATACGCTGGATGTGACAGCACAGATAGCAGGCCCGGCCCGGTTAACGGCTTCTGGGGAGCTGCTGACTGGCTCTCTTGCAGAGATGGAAAGTGGAGGCCAGTTAGATCCGGATCATTCCCGTTGGCTAATGGGGTTTCCGCCAGAGTGGGAAAACTGCGCACCTACGGCAACGCCATCAATGTTGAAGCGGCAACAGCGTTCATAACGGCTTATATGGCGACGGTGGATAATGTCTGATCTCACCGCGTTAGCCTGGGAATGGAATGCCAGACGGCAGGCCATCAATCCCAACAAAGCCGATGATTCAGCGATTGAATATCTCACCCCAAAAGGTGAGCGCAAGGCGCTCGCCTATGGTGATCTGGTTGATGCTGTTTATCGCGCGCCCATGCGCCCGCGCGAGAGTGATGCACGAGAGGCATTTGACCGCAAAGGCCGTGCTAACTACCTCCGCCGCAGGGTGCAAACTCTCCCGGCATTTATCCGTAAGCGTTTCGCCCAGCATCTTGAAAACCTCGATCGCAACAAGCCAAAAGATGTAATGCGCTGGTTGTTCGGCACGTTCGAACGCCATGTTTTACGTCGCGTTGATGCGGTAAATGCGCAATACCTGCCACAAAGCACGCTTCCTGCAATTCTTTTACCGCTGCGTGATGACTTTCACCTGTTGCCATGGGCGGACAAAAAACGCCTGAAAAGACTGGCGTATAAGCTTGCGAATCTTATGAAAAGCGAGTTTATGCGCGAGTTTGATTTTCAGTATGAACAAACAGCTGATCTGGAATTTTCCTCGCTCTATGCCTACGGAGCCATAGCCAGCAAGGCGACGACGCTCAATATCGCAATCCCTGGCTGGCAACGTTATTGCGATGAAGAGCTGGATGCCGACGAGGCTTTGCGGGCAGCCGGAAGGCTTCACTCGGAAAAATGGTGGCTGGGCAAAATTCGCCGCATCCATGACTGCTGGCGCGAACATCTCATGATAGCGACCGGCTATGTCAGCAAGGTGGCTTCACCTTATTGCTCTGATCCTTGCTTCAGGGAGTGGGTAGCCCAGAAAAAGGCGAATTTCGAATACCTCCAGGCGATGGAGCTGGAAGATCAGGACACCGGCGAACGCAGCTCATTGCTGGATAAGGTAATGGGGAGCGTTTCCAATCCTAAGATTGCCCGTCATGAGTTGATGGTGCGCATGCGTGGATTTGAGGATCTGGCTAACGAAATGGGGCTGGTAGGGATGTTCTACACACTAACAGCTCCGTCACGCTACCACTCCACGCATGTTAATTCAGGAAGAAGAAACGACAAATATCGCGATGTCAGCCCACGCCAGACACAGAAATACCTCTGTAAAGTCTGGGCCAGAGTGCGCGCTAAATGGGGACGCGAAGGCATTCGCACGTTTGGTTTTCGTGTAGCCGAGCCACATCATGATTCTACTCCGCACTGGCATCTGTTGTTGTTCCTGCGCCCAGAAGAGGTGGATTATGCAACCGCCATTTTCCGCAAACACGCTATGAAAGAGGACGGTAACGAGAAAGGTGCTTCAGAGCACCGTTTTACTGTTACGCCGATTGACGAGCAATTTGGGTCTGCAACGGGCTATATCGCGAAATACATTTCGAAAAACATCGATGGCTACGGCATGGATGGTGAAGTGGATCTTGAGTCAGGCCAGCCGGTCAGGGAAATGGCAAAGCGCGTGCGTGCCTGGGCTTCACGCTGGAACATCCGCCAGTTTCAGCAGATTGGCGGTGCTCCCGTTACCACCTGGCGCGAATTGCGCCGGTTAGGTAGTCGCGAGCTTGTATTACATCCGGAACTTGAGGCAGCGCGTGCAGCAGCCGATGCGCCAGACTGGCCGGGATACACCAACGCTCAGGGTGGCCCCTTTGTCGCGCGCGATTGCCTGCGCGTTCGCCTTAACTATGAATTCACCGAAAACGGCAATGATTATGGTGACACGGTCGCCAAAATTACTGGCGTTTATTGCCCTTATACGGGCAGCGAATCAGTCATTTTCACCCGCACCACCGATTACAAGATTGTGCCGAAGCGTAAGCCGTCGCCGGTCGAGATTTTGACCTTAGAAGGCCGCGCAGCGGCCCCTCGGAGTTCTGTCAATAACTGTACGGGGCGCTCCGGAACGGACGAAAAACCACCGTTAAAAGTGGCGGTGCCAGCTGGTACCACACCGTCAAAACCGACGATGCATGCCGGTATTGATCACCCGGACAGTCAGATGACAGAACTTCCGCTGAATATCGAAGATTTGCGCCGATATTCACGCCAGCAACGGCAGGAAATCACCAGCAGACTGAAAAACTTTGGCCGCGAAAGCTCAGATCAAGCCTTCGAGCGTACCGCGCGCGGTCTGCGCACGTCTGTTGATGATGAAACTGCGTTGACGTGGGGGCCAAAAGTGGCCGCAGCGAAAGATATGAGCCTGACACCAGAAGAGGCAGAACAGCGTTGGCGACAACAGCTGCGGACCGAAGCGGAGCTGCGTGCGGATAACTATGCCGCCGCAGTTGCGGAATACCAGAAGAAAAAAGCCGAAGCGGCACTGCGGCAGGTACAGAAAAGAGAGGCTGCGAAACAAGGCGGGGTCAGCCAGGAAACCATCGCCAGCATCGGCGCGCAGCTGCGTAGTTGCAGGATTTTCGTCAGCGATGATGTTGTGAGGTCGATTGCTGGCGGTGCCCGCGTTCGCCACGGCGGCGGACTGCTCGCCATGAATAATGGCCGGTTGCAGGAAGTGAAGGCATGGCGTGCCGGTGAGAAAGATAAACCGACGTCTGAATACGTGGCGGTGTGTGACCTGGTCACGCGCTGGAAGAAGGCGGCTAAACGAAAAAGACAGGATTGAAGCAGTGAGTGAGATGGTCAGCCATAGTCGCTTTTGACGGTTCTGGCCATTCTATCGAGCAACGTCATTTTAGGCGGTGCTGCAGGTTGGTTTTTTTGGGAACGAGAAAGTTATGAGCTATCTGGGAAGCAAAGCGGCGAGCGGTGTTTATCAAAAAATTATTGCCGAGATGCCACCGCATGACACGTACATCGAAACTCACTTGGGCGGTGGCGCTGTCATGCTACGTAAGCCACCGGCGAAAGTCAGTTGGGGGATTGATATTGATCCGCTGACCATTGAGGCATTTAACCAGAGTAATCATGAATTTCTGGATGCTCTGGGCGATAGTCTGTTTATTGACGTCGGCGACGCGGTGACGTTTTTGGAGCGCTTTGATTATTCTTATGCTGGCCGGGTGCTGATCTACGCTGATCCGCCTTATCTGCATGAAACGCGAAGCAGCTCTGCGCGCTATCGGTGCGAGTATTCTGTTAAAGACCATGAACGATTGCTGACGCGTTTACGCGATCTCCCGGATAACGTCAGCGTAATTTTATCGGGCTATCCGTCAGGATTTTATGACCGCATGTTACATGACTGGCGCGCCCGAGAGTTTCAGGCAATGACGCGCGGCGGGGTGAGGACGGAGAAAATCTGGATGAACTACCAGGAGGGGCGCGCTTATTCGCATACTTTTGCAGGTAAAAATTACAATGATCGCTATCGAATTAAGCGAAAAGCGCAGCGCTGGAAGGAAAAATTTGCAGCGTTACCGCCTGCCGAGCGCCTAGAGATCATGGTGGCGCTCGGCGAGGTTGATCAGGTGTAAAAATGGGGCCGCGCGGATGCAAAAAGTTGCACAAATTTGCACAATTTTTGAAACAACGTTTTTTCCATGCCGCCCCAGCGCTGGCGGGGCCTGGGCGGCCTGCACAAAGTGCACAAAAAGAGGTCGGTTTAGCGCGCAGGCGAGGCGGGGGAGCAAGCGCGCGCAAAGGGGGTCAGGCAGGGGGTCATATCCTCCGCCATTCGCCGCCTGTCGGGCGCTCATGTTGGATGGTTGAGCGAAGCGGCAGCGCGAGAGAAGTCGCGCCAGAAGCCCGCTGGCTGCGTCTGGTAGGGGGTGTGGTTTATTTGTGTTTCGCGAGTGGCCGATATGGCCGGAAATGATGGTGCTGCGGGTGGTACCGCACCGCCAGAAATGACGATGCGGCCAGGAGATCACTTCGTGGGTTCAAGCAATGCGTAAGGGTTGAAGCGAATCACCTCCTCACCCAGCCAGTCGTTAACATGCTTCATGGCCTCCATGTAGGGTGTCAACTCGTTGACGGCGAACACGCGAGCCGCTTTCTCAATATCACCGAATGAACCGTTCCCTTCCGGAATGGCTCCCATCAGTTGCGGCGGCACCCGGTGCGCTGCCAGCATGTCATCGCGGGTGGAAGACTTCACCCCCACAAACTCATCCTTAGCCGATATCTGGCTGAATGGCAGTATTTGCACTGAGTCTTTGCCGCCGTTAGGTGCGTGCAGAAGGATGTTCTTAAACGCCCCGCCGCGCCGGGTATCCGTCAGCGTCTTTTTGAGCTTATCAAGGCTCTCCTGGTCGGCCATCGCGCTGTTAACGTAGACGATGCAGCCAGCGTGCGAGCCGTTGTCGTAGTAGAGCTTTCTGAACTTGTCAGCAGAATGGGCCAGGTTTGCAGACAGCAGGCCAGCGAAATACTCAGGCATGCCGTATATTTCCTGGTGAATATCCGGGCTGAGAACGTGACATACCGAACCCGTTGAAAACATGTGATCCTGTAGCCCGGCCTGAATAAACCAGTAAGTGTCCAGGTCAGAACCGCGGCGTGTGTATTTCGCCAGCGAGTGACGAAAGCCAAAGGAACCACCAAGCCGGTTTTTTCGCATCTCAAGATAGCCATTCCCGAAGACAAACCAGTCCAGTGCGAAGGCGGAGAACACCTGGCGGGAAAGAAGTTTGTGCGGGATAAAGCATCCGGCAAGGACATTGCGCTTGAAATAAAGCGCCGACTGGTGCCAGCTCGCATAGCCAAACTGACGGGCGAGGCCATACCAGTCAATAGGGGTTTCGTAGTATCGCCCGTTGTCTGCGCAATACATGTTATCAAGCAGGTCGCTGGCACCACTCACCGGCCATGGGCCGTCGAAGGTGAATGAGTTCAGCTCCGGTGACGCTTTCAGTGAGGCGGCGAGATCTGCCTGCTCCCTGGCATACTTCCTGCCGCGTGTGGGTCTTTGTTTGCTCAAGGTTAATACTCCGTAACTGTCATACTGCTGCCGCCTTCTTGTCCCAGCGGTTCGTTAATGGTGGCAAGCATCGTCGCCCATGCGAGATCGCCATGACTGACGCCGCGAGAGCGGTCCGTGTCGTAAGTGACAACGCCTCCAGGGGTAACGATCTTGCGGACAGAGTTGAATGCACCAACCAGGTCAAGCTCACCACGATCAAACTCCCAGCGCCCGCCACGAATCAGCTGTTGCATCTTCAGCACGAGCATTCGCTTGCTGGACGGTGAGAACTGGTAACAAACCGCTGCCGGGAAATGCTTTTTAACCAGCTGATAAACCGCTTCACCAATACCGGTGCCATCGATCCCAATGTGCTGCACGTTGTACCGGGTGAGCATGCCGATAATGAGATTGGCCTGCTCTTCGAACTCCATCCCTCGTATGCGTAGTGTCTCAATCGTGCGGAACTTGCCGCCGGGCACCATCGGCACAGCGTTAACGGATATGGCTCCACTGTCCCCCTTGCCGCTGGCGCCGTTCGGGTCATAGCCAATCCAGACGGGACGATCAGCCATGGGGCGGGCCGCATATGGCCGCCAGTCGGGCCAGTCGTCATAACCATCAGCGCCGCATGCCAGTAGCCTGTTATAGTCAAAGGCGCTTTCACCGCTTTTGATGAACTGGCATCCGTACAGGTTGTCGTATTCCTCCGGGCTGTTCTCTTCCCGGATTTCGTCGATATCAGTCAGATCCCATCCATGGTCGATAGCATCCTGCAACGTGACAATCTGCCTCCAGATCTTGTCCGGGCACATCAGGCCGCTGTTAAGCGTTTTCCAGGATGTATCAAATTCAATGCGCTTGCCATGGCTGCGACCTTTGTTAAATGCTTCACCTGTCCAGAATGGATAAGCCTCATGGCTTTCTGCTGAAGGGGTGGAGAAATAGGTACGCGTTAGACCTTTTAGCGTTGCCATGGCGCCCGCGACTTTTTTCAGGTTGGCAAACTGGCCTACCCAAAAGAATTCGTCGAAATACAGGTTGCCCGTGTATGACTGAGCGGTAGCCGCTGACGTGCCAAGAAAATGCAGCTCGGCGCCGTTGAACAGCTGGATCATGTCGCCGCCCTTAAGCTCTACATCTACTTCTTCAGCGGCCGAGCGAATGAAACTTCGAAACTGGTACGCCTGGCGGCGGCTTGCCGATAAAAAGATTTGGTTGCGCTGATGCTTATATTTCACATCCTCAGACAGGGCGCGCACCAGAGCTTCACGTGCGAAATACCACGTCGCGCCAACCTGACGGCTTTTCAGGATCATGCGGTTACGCCAGTGGTGATTGTCATACCACCCTTTCTGGTGCCAGTGCAGAGAGCCGAGAATGTTCTCCCGCAGCGCGGCAATCTGCGACTCTGAGAAATAGTTTTGCTTTTTGCGGATCTTTTTCTTCGGCTGGGTGGCTGCTGTGCCGTTATCCAGCTTTTTCAACTGACGGGTGAGCAGGTCAATCTCTTTGAAATCACCGCCGGTCTTTTTGTCTTTGCCAGTGAGCTGAATTAGCCTGGCATCAATGGATGTTGTCACGCGCTGGATCGGCGGTGTGGCGTCCCATTCATCTCGCTTTTTCCATGAGTAAACCGTGTTCTGGTTGATCCCCATTAGGCGTGCGATCTCTGCTGGCGGGTAGCCCTGCCAGTAAAGCTGTCGTGCACGCTGCATGATGAATGCTTCTTCAATCGCCATTAATCCTCCTCGCTTCCTGCCGGGGAGATTAACCCGCGCGCGCGTACCCTTGCGCTCGCTTTAGGTTGTGGTGCTCCGCTCACAACAACAACGCGTTGAGGGGGGGTGCGTCCCCCTGCCATCATCTCCGGGAACTCAGAAAACAAGCGAGTAAACGAACATGGCAGGCACAGCAAAACCACGTAAGAAGTTTCGCGTGGCCGTCTCCGGAAATACCGTTGACGGGCGCGAAATTCAACCGCAGCACCTTCGCGATGCAGCAGCAAATTACAACCCTGAGGTGTATGGCGCGCGGGTCAACATTGAGCACTATCTCTCTATGTTCCCGAATAGCGATTTTGGGGCGATGGGGGATGTGGTAGCCCTCAGCACTGAAGACATCACCGAAGGTGCACTGGCGGGGCGCACCGCGCTTTATGCCGAAATCGAACCATCCGAGCGCATGGTGCAGATGACCGACAAAGGGCAAAAAGTCTATTCCAGTATTGAGCTGCATCCGCAGTTTGCCCTCAACGGCAAAGCCTATGTTGTCGGGCTGGCAATGACCGATACCCCGGCGAGCCTGGGCACTGAGCGTCTTAAATTTGCCTCACAGCAGCGTGCATCGGTGATGGCCTTCAATAACCAGCAGGGTGAGGCGCCGATGTTCACCGAAGCGCTTGAAGCAGAGGTGATCGAGCTGACCGCCCAGCGCAGCGATGAAGGTGCCAGGTGGTTTAATCGCGTGATGAGCATTATTGGCAAAGGTCAGAAAACGGACGATCAGCGCTTCAGTCAGATGCATCAGGTCGTTGAGGCCGTGGCGCAATCGCAATCCGAGCAAATTGATCGCTTCAGTGCCGCAGAGCAGGAGCGCCAGGAGGATAAGGCCGCTATCCAGAAGCTGACCACTGAGCTTGCGGAGCTGCGCCAGAAGCTGGGGAGCACTGAAGCTTCCTTCAGTCAGCGACCACCTGCGAACGGCGGCGCCAACGCGCAGCTGGCTGATTACTGATATCCACTACGAGAGCAGAGAACATGGAAAACAATACCCGCCAGCTGTTTGATCAGTACATTGCGCGCCAGGCGCAGTTAAACGGCGTATCGACTGCGGCAGTCGCTGCGAAATTTGCGGTAGACCCGGCGCGTCAGCAACGCCTGGAGCAGGCCGCACAGGAGAGTGATTCTTTCCTGAGCAAAATTAACGTGTTTGGCGTTAACCAGCAGATTGGTCAGAAAGTGCTGATTGGCAGCAAAGGCCCGATGGCTGGCGTTAACAACAGCACCACCAACCGTCGTAATCCAGGGGCTAACCATTCAATGGAGCCGTTTGATTACATGTGCCGCAAGGTCAACTACGACTACGGGATCAGCTATGAACAGCTTGATGCCTGGGCGCACATGCCGGAATTCCAGCCTCTAATCAGCAAGGCGATGGCTCGTCAGATGTCACTTGACCGCATCATGATCGGTTTCAACGGCACCAAATACAGCGATCCATCAGACCGCGCGGCTAACCCACTGTTGCAGGATTGTGGCATTGGCTGGCTGGAGAAAATCCGTACTGAAGCCTCACACCGCGTGATTTCCGGCGTCACGATCACTTCCCGTGATGAAGATAACAAGGTTATTGCGAAAGGGACTTACGGCAACCTGGGTGCGGCGGTGTACGACGCCAAAAACAGCCTGATGGATGAATGGCACAAACGTAATCCTGACAACGTGGTGATCCTGGCAGGCGACCTGTTGACCACCGGCAACTTCCCGGCGATTAACGCCATGAGCCAGAACAACCCGAACACCGAAATGCTGGCCGGTCAGCTGATTGTTGCGCAGGAACGTGTCGGCAACATGCCGACCTTCATCGCGCCGTACTTCCCGGTCAATGGCGTACTGATCACGCCGTTTAAAAACCTGTCCGTGTACTACCAGCGCGGTGGACTGCGCCGGACGATCAAGGAGGAGCCGGAATACAACCGTATTGCGACTTATCAGTCATCGAATGATGACTTTGTGATCGAGGACTACGGCAACGTCGCATTCATTGACGGCATTACCTTTGCCGAGGCGCCGGCAGGCGGCGCATAACCGCACACTGGCGGGCTTCGGCCCGCCGTTCATCGGGGAAGAAACAATGCTGACACCGGCACAACGACATTTTCAACGCGTCATGGCTGAACGCCATGGCAAGGCAGATGATCTGTCAGAAACAGCGCGTACTGCGCACGAGCAAATTCTGCACCGCATGCGTATGGATATGAGTGCGCTTAAGAAAATTCAGGGCGAACAGGCAAAAGCCGCGCTTAAACGCCAGCTGCTACCCAATTACGAGGGGTGGATTGAAGGAACGCTGGAGGGAGACAGCGGGCGACAGGATGAAGTGATCACGCGCCTGATGATTTGGGCGATTGATATTCGGGATTATCCGCTGGCCGTGCGCATCGGGCGGTATGTCATCGCGCACAACCTGGCAATGCCAGACCGGTTTAACCGCACGGCAGCGACAGCGCTGGTCGATGAGATTTGCGATCCCATTCTGGTGCAGGTCAAGGCGGATGACAGCACTGATATTAAGCCATATCTGGCGGTGCTCGATGAGGTCCAGGAGATCACTGAAAACAGCGATATGCCAGACGTCGTACGGGCCAAGCTGTATAAAGCCCGCGCTTTTGCATTGTGCAACGGCACTGCGGATGAACAGGCGACTGCGCTGGAGTTGTTGCGTCGCGCGCTGAACCTCGACTCCGGCGCCGGGGTGAAAAAGCTGATCGATAAGCTTGCCAGGCAGGTAAAAAAAGCCTCTGCGGAAAATGCATCAGGCAGTGAGGGTGCAGACCAGAGCGGGGGCGAAGGGGGCAATAATCAGGCTGCAGCAACGCCGGAAGTGACGGTGCCAGATGCCAAAAAGCCAGCCACCAAAAACAACCCCGGAAGCACAACACGTAAAACGGCGGCTCGCAAAACAACGACGAAAAAGCCCACCGCCGATAAAAAATAACCGACTTGCGCCCCGTGCGCTGGCGGCGCGGGCGGAAATCTGCAACGCATCGCGTTAGCTTTTCTCCGTCCGCTCACCGCCAACCTTTTCTGGAGACTACACGATGAGCCTTGTGGCCCCTCGCACAGTTACCTCCTCTGCGGAGGATGTGCCGGACGTGGATGACGGCGGAGAGAAAGTCACCGCCGGGGAGTTCTGGCCCGAGATAGTGCTGAGCAACGTCCGTAAGGAGATGCGGATCACCGGTGCGGTTACCACTTCGCGTTTAAAGCAGGTGGTCATTGAAGCCGTAGCCCACACAGCTGATCAGCTGAAGCAATGGCAGGCTGAACAGATTGGGGCCGGATATGCCAGTTTGGCCGCCGTACCGGCCATGGTGATTAACGACGAGAGCGTAAAGGTATATCGCTGGCGCCGCGCAGTTTACAGCATCTCGCGGGCCCTTCTGATCGAGACTTTCCGCGATGTTGACACCACGGGTGACGCGGGAGAGAAGCGCGCCGCCGCACTCGCAACCCAGGCGAATGATCACTGGCGTGATGCGCGCTGGGCTATCTCGGATATTCAGGGCGTGGTCCGTAACTCTGCGGAGGCGTTCTGATGAAAGTGAAGGCATTGCAGGGCGATACAGTGGATTTGTTGTGTCAGCGTCACTACGGCATCACCCAGGGCGTGACCGAGATCGTACTGGCTGCGAATCATGCGCTGGCCGGTCAGATCTTCCTTGATGCCGGGCAGGAAGTTGAACTGCCTGACGTCGACACCTCTGCGACAAAGGAGACTGTTCAATTATGGAGCTGATAAACCGCCTCTGGAACTGGACGGTGTACCTTTGGTCGATGCTGCTGACGGGCGTCGGCATGATGACGCAGAAGGACTGGCTGGCTTTCATTGCTGCGCTCACCGGGATCGTGGTTGCCGTGCTGGGTGAGCTCCATCGCCGCCGAATGTCCCGCATCCATGAAACCAATAATGTTCTGCTGAATGAATTGATCGATGCGATTCGGGACGATACCGAGAACCGGCAGGACGTGAAGGAGTTAATTCGGACTATCAGGGAGTCACCGCGATGAAAAGAGGAATTATTGCCTGTTCTGTTGCGGCGATTGTCTCTCTCGCAGCGGCACTCTGGCCGCAGACGCTGCGCACAAGTCCTGAAGCGCAGCTGAAGATGGCGAAATACGAGGATTGCCGAAAGACGCCGTATTACTGCCCGGCAGGTGTGCTGACCGTAGGCATGGGGTCGACCAGCAACGTGCAGAACCGCGAATACGCCGAGCGAGAGATCGCCGAGCGATGGGTGAATGACCTGTTTCGTGCTGAGAAATGCGTAAACCGCGAGTTTAATGGCGCAGCTGCACCACAACGGGTTTTCGAAGCGCTCACTGACGGCGCATTTAACGTCGGTTGTGGTGGTCTTGGCTGGTACACCAACAAAAAGGGCCAGAAGGTCAGAACAACAATCTGGCGCAATGCGCAGGATGGTAACTGGCAGGGCGTTTGCGAGCGACTCACAGACTTTGTCAACTCCGGCGGAAAACGTATGCCGGGGCTGGAAAGGCGCCGGGAAGAGTTTCGGGACTGGTGCCTCTCAGAGCCTGAGCTAAAGGGGGTGAAATGAAAGCGCTGGGTGTATTTACCGTTTTTATTTCCCTTCTGCTGGTCCTCGCAGGCGTCAGGCTGACGCTGGAGAGCAGTAAACGAGAGGCCGCAGAGACGGCACTTGGAGAAGCTAACCAGAAGCTTAAGCAAACCGGTGATGTGCTGGACGAGGTCAGGGCGTTACGTAACGACGTGAACGAAGTGGCTGCTGGTCTGAAAACACTGGCTCAGAAGCGTAACGATACAGGGGAAAAGCGCCGTGAAAATATCAAAACTGAGCTGGCCGGTGATAAATGCGCCGCTGTGCCTGTGCCTGACCGTGTGGCTGACAGCCTGTACCAGCGAGCCGCCGAAGTTGGCGCCGGTGATTATTCAGGAACCTTTACCGGAAAGCCTGACGGCAAAAACTGAAACGCCAGCACCGCCAAAACCAATGACATACGGGAGCCTCGCTCCGTGGTCCGATGCGCTGCTGGATGCGCTGGACACATGCAACGCCGATAAGGCGGGTATCAGAGAGCTGGAACTGCGGCGAATCGCCAGGGGGATAAAGTGAAAAAAGCAGAGTTGATGCGTGAAGCCCTGATAGCCGGTAACACCTGGTGTAAGGCCAACCCGGAGCAAATCACCGTCTGGGTGGAAAAAGGCAATATCGGGATTGAAGCGACCGGCGAACCGTCTTTCATGTACCTCTACACCATCAATATTCTCGCCGTGGAATTCCCAGGGGCGGTTGATGATCTGATGCTGCCGATCATGGCCTGGGCCTGGCAATATCAGCCTGATTTACTGCTGAATCCTGACAATAACCGCAAGGTGGAGTTTGACGCTGACATTATCAGCGACGACCTGGCCGATCTTCTGTTCAAGGTGCCGGTCTGGGAGCGCGTCATGGTGGAAACCGTTGACGGGAAGCCCATCGCGAAGCACCTGAGCGAAGACCGCCCGCGCATCAATGGCGGAGAGTGGGAAGTGGTATTTGGCGGAGGAGAGCTGGCATGACCGATGATGCCGCGCTGTTTCATCAACTCGATCAGGTTTTTGCAGACATCCTGTCCGCAATGGCGCCAGCGAGCCGGTTGCGTACTGCGCGCGGAATAGCGACTACATTACGCCGTAGCCAGAGCCAGCGCATCGGGAAGCAGACAGCTCCGGATGGCACGAAATACCAGAAGCGTCATCGCCGCGTCTTACGCTCCCAGGCTGGGATCGGGTTTGTCTGGCAAGGTGAGGAGCGTCGTCTGAGGAACTGGCGGGCAACCCGTGGAAGCCGGGGACGCATGCTGACAGGCTTTGATGAGGGGAAAGGGGCCGTTCGCTCGTTCTATCGCTCTGATATTGAGCGTTATCTTGATATCAGTTTCAGCGAGACGCGCCGTGATACCACGAAAAGCGATCCTATGTTTCGCCGACTGCGCACAACCCGTTTTCTGAAAGCAAGAGCGACTTCTGAGGGGGCTGTAGTTGGTTTTTCGGGCGCTGCTGCCCGCATCGCCCGCGTTCACCAGTACGGGCTACGGGACAGGGTAAACGACAGTGGCGCGATGGCCAGCTATCCGCGCCGTGAGTTGCTCGGCCTGAGCAAGGCGGACCGCATGGCTATTGCCCGGCAGGTCATTGATTCTCTGGGGGTGAGCTGATGGATCTGGCTGAAGTCATTCGCCTGCTGGAAAATATCGTTCGCACCGGTACGGTGACGGAGATTGACGAGGAAAAGTGGCGGGTAAGGGTAAAAAGCGGAGAGCTGGATTCCACCTGGCTGCGCTGGAATGCACAGCGTGCAGGCGCTTTCAGCTTCTGGGTGCCGCCGTCTGTTGGCGAGCAGGTATGGTTCCTGTGCCTTGGGGGTAACACTACCGCTGCGATCATCGGGGGAAGTCTTTACAGCAACGACAATCCGGCGCCAGGTATATCGGCAAAAGAAATGATCGTGACCGCGCCGGATGGAGCGAAGTTCCGCTATGACGCAGAAGCAGGGGCTTTGCAGGTCAGCGGCATCAAATCAGCAACGATTGAGGCGTCGGTTGAGGTCTTGCTGAAAACGCCGCTGGTCGAGTGTACCGAGATGCTGAAAACCAAAAATTTCACCGTTACGGAAGGCGGCAAAATGCAGGGGGACTTTACGCACTCTGGTGGTGCGTTCATCTCAAACGGTGTCCAGGTTGATGATCATGGTCATGGTGCCGTGCAGCGTGGTGGAAGCTGGACGGAGGGCACGAAATGACGGTGCGCTATACCGGGATGAATCCTGATGGCACGGGAACGCTGACGGATGCCGCCCACGTGTGGCAGTCAGCCAGTGACATTCTTAACACCCCGATTGGATCGCGGGTCATGCGCCGTGACTACGGCTCTCTCGTTCCCGATCTGATTGATGGCCCACAAAACGACGTTACACGCATGCAGCTGATGAGCGCAGTGGTTATTGCGCTGGCGACATGGGAGCCGCGGATCACGCTGAGCATCGTGGATGTGCGTTATTCGCAGTCAGGAGCAGTGGAGGCGGGATTGTCAGGGGCTCTGACGGAATCTATGGAACAGCAGACGACAACCTTAACACTCAGGAAAAGCAGCAATGGCAACAGTTGATTTGGCGCAGCTACCGCCGCCGCAAATTATTGAGGTGCTGGATTTTGAAGTGATTCTGGCGGATGTCAAAGCCGTCATGATCGCGGCTTTCCCTGATGAACAACAGGCTTCTGTTGCCGCTGCGTTAAAGCTTGAGTCTGAACCCCTGACCATACTGGCGCAGGTGATTGCCTACCGGGAATTAATGCTGCGCCAGCGAATCAATGAGGGGGCTGCGGCCTGCATGTTGAGCCATTCCGTCTCCACCGATCTTGATAACCTTGCGGGTAACCTGAACACCGAGCGCCTGGTTCGTATTCCGGCTACCGAAACCACCGATGCAGAGATGGAAAGCGATACCGCACTGCGTCTGCGCGCGCAATCCGCTTTTGAAGGGTTGAGCGTTGCTGGCCCTACCGGTGCATACGAATATTTTGCGAAGAGTGCCAGCGGAAAAGTTGCAGATGCCAGGGCAACCAGCCCCTCACCCGCTGTTGTCGTCGTGTCCATTCTGTCTACCGAAGGGGATGGCACGGCGAGCGACGAGCTGATCGCAACAGTAAACGACACGCTCTCAGCGGATGATAAGCGGCCTGTCGCCGACCGGCTAACCGTCCAGTCAGCGGAGATTGTGAATTATGAAATTGACGCTCTGCTTTATCTCTATCCGGGGCCGGAATCTGAGCCGATCCTGAGTGCGGCAGATAATGCACTGCGGACATGGCTGGGAGCGCAGGGGAAAATCGGTCGCGATGTTGCGCGTTCGGCCATTATGGCCGCTCTGCATGTGCAGGGGGTGCAGCGCGTAGTTTTGCTGAATCCTCAGGAAGATATCGTGATCGATGATACCCAGGCGGCACGATGTATTTCGCACACCATCAGCGTAGGGGGAACGGATGAATAACAGCCTCCTGCCGCCTTCAGCCAGCACCTTCATGCGGAATGCGGAGAAACCGACGGCGCGGATCAGCGGTATTCCTGTCGACCTTCGAAAGCTCTGGAATCCGGATGAATGCCCCGTGGAGTTTTTACCCTATCTGGCCTGGGCGTTGTCTGTTGATCGCTGGGATAAGCGCTGGTCTGAACAGACCAAGAGGCAGGTAATAAAAGCCTCCTGGCTTGTCCATCGCCACAAAGGCACGATTTCAGCGCTGAGGCGCGTTGTTGAACCTTTCGGCTATTTGCTGAGGGTGATTGAGTGGTGGCAGAACGGCGAGGAGCCAGGCACTTTCCGGCTTGAAATCGGCATTCAGGATGAGGGGATCACCGAGGAAACTTATCGGGAGCTTGAGCGCCTGATCGACGATGCAAAACCCAGAAGCCGTCACCTCACCGGCCTTTCGCTTTCGCTTCAGTCTCAGGGTTATATCGAGATAGGGGCGGGGTGTTACGTGGGTGATACGCTGACGGTATATCCCTATTTTCCTGAAACTATCGCTGTGGGTGGCAATGACTACACCGGCGCAGCAATCCATTTAATTGATACCGTGGAGATCGCAAGTGGCGACTAAATATCTTGCCCTGTTGACCAATATCGGGGCGGCAAAACTGGCAAAAGCCACGGCGTTGGGTACGAAAGTTGAGATTACCCAGCTGGCCGTTGGTGATGGCAATGGTGTACTGCCTACACCGAATCCGGCACAGACTGCCCTCGTACATGAGTTACGCCGCGCCCCTTTGAATATGTTGACGGTGGACCCGGCGAACGCCAGCCAGATCATTGCGGAACAGGTCATACCGGAAGACGTCGGCGGGTGGTGGATTCGTGAGATAGGCCTTTTCGATAAAGATGGCGATATGGTGGCGATTGCCAATTGCGCTGAAACCTATAAGCCTCAGTTGCAGGAGGGGAGCGGGCGCGTTCAGGTTATTCGCGTGATCCTGATTGTCAGCAGCACCGAAGCCGTTACGTTGAAGATTGATCCGGCTGTTGTACTGGCAACACGCCAGTATGTTGACAGCCAGCTGCGCGCGCATGAGCAGTCACGTAATCACCCGGATGCGTCAACGACAGAGAAAGGTTTTGTGCAGCTCAGCAGCAGTGTGACCAGTGACAGCGAATCGCAGGCGGCAACATCGAAGGCCGTTAAAATTGCGATGGACAATGCGAATGCTCGGCTGGCTAAAGAACGCAATCTCGCTGATTTACCTAATCCGGCACTGGCCCGCCAGAATCTGCAACTGGGTAACAGTTCGACGAAAAACATCGGTACAACTGCCGATACCGTTGCGGCGGGTGATGATGCACGTATCACCGGCGCGATGCAGAAAAACAAAAACGGCGGGGATATTCCTGACGTGGCGAAGTTTCTCCAAAACCTTGGTTTGGGAGATGCGAGCGGATACGTTGGTAGGCTGCTAAAAATACAGGTATTCTACAACTCTGGGATTTATAATCCTACTCCCGGCACGAAAAAAGTAATTGTTGAAATGGTTGGCGGCGGAGGAGGTAGCGCTGGTTCACGTGCAGCTGCTTCTGGTCAGATTTCTGTAGGTGGTGCTGGAGGTGCTGGTTCATATGCAAAAGGTCAGTTCACCCAAAACTTCAGCGGAGTTCAAATCACCGTAGGCACCAAGGGTGCAGGAGGTACATCCAGCGGGCCTTATGCGTCAGATGGTGGCACATCTTCTTTTGGCAGCTTAATCACTGCCGCTGGCGGTTCAGCCGGACAACCTGCAGGACCTACAAATAGTTTCCCATTCTCAACTGTTGCGGCAGTCGTTTCGGCTGGTGCCAATGGTGCAAACATAATTGGAACACCCGGACAAGGGGCCTCTGCTTCCATAGCAGTCAGCGCAGCGGTTGTTATAGAGAGCACCGGTGGATCATCTCAGTTTGGTGCTGGCGGATTTATTACTGCTTTTAACGCTAAAGGTGTTAATGGTTCTGGATATGGATCAGGTGGCGGTCCATCAAAAGTTAGTGGTGGTAATGCAGATGTGGCCGGTGGTGATGGGTCGCAAGGGTTGGTAATTGTTTGGGAGTATGCGTGATGAAAACCTGGGCGTTAGTAAAAGACGGCATTGTAATCAATACCTTTCTCTGGGATGGTGAGGGAGATTATCAGCATGAAGAGAAAACTGAAGTCATTGAATATGATGACAATAATATAGCCGGTATAGGTTATATTTATGATGGAAAGTTATTCTCACGCCCTCCACTTACAGACGAGGAGCAAGCTGTAGTGGATCAGCAGAACGCAGAATCAATTATCGCCATGAAGCAAACACTTATGGACGAAGCGTCTTTGAAAATATCAATTCTTCAGGATGCTGTAGATCTTGATATGGCGACCGATGCTGAAGCAGCGGCATTGCCACTATGGAAAACCTACCGGGTGCTATTGAATCGTGTTGACACCTCAACCGCACCAGATATCAACTGGCCTGAAATGCCAGCATCAGCATAGGAACGTTTGCCGTAAGACATGGTTACTTCTGACGGTGCGGTACCTAACCTGCAGTACAGCCAGAAATGACGATGCTCGATACAATGCGAGGGACTATGGCATCTAAATAAAGGGGGTTTTTATGCTGATCGGGTATGTAAGGGTGTCAACAAATGACCAGAACACCGCGCTGCAAAGAAATGCACTGGAAAGCGCAGGATGTGAACAAATATTTGAAGACAAAATAAGCGGTACGAAAGCCGAGAGGCCGGGGCTTAAGCGTTTATTACGGACCTTATCGGAGGGTGATCCGCTGGTTGTCTGGAAGCTTGATCGTCTCGGGCGGAGCATGCGCCACCTGGTGACCATGATCGAAGAGCTACGCAATCGCGGTGTTAACTTCCGCAGCCTGACAGACAGCATTGATACCTCAACACCTATGGGGCGTTTTTTCTTTCACGTCATGGGGGCGCTGGCAGAAATGGAGAGAGAGTTAATCGTTGAGCGCACCCGCGCCGGTTTGGTTGCAGCTCGTGCAGAAGGACGGATAGGAGGGAGGCGACCAAAACTGACAGAGCAGCAATGGGAACAGGCGGGAAGACTGATCGCCGCAGGGGAGAAACGACAGCGGGTGGCTATTATTTTTGATGTCGGAATATCGACACTTTATAAAAAGTTCCCTTCAACAAGAAGGGAACATGAAGGGGCTTAAGGCATTATTAAAACAGGCCGTTGAGCGAGTCTTTCACCTGGTTTATCGCATTATTTGCACTCGTCTTTAACCCGGCCAGGGCATCGCTGACGGTCGAGCTTTGCAGCTTCTCCCTGTAATCCGCATCGACACGGCTCAGGCTGAGGGTAAATTCGATTTTTTTTGGATTCCCAAATCGGTCGAACTCAGACTTTCCCCGCTCCAGACGCGTTAAAACGTACATACCATAAATACGCCCCGTACCCTCAATAAGCGGCCATGGGCGCCCTGCGTAGCCGACAGTTTCAAGGGCTGACAGCGAGAGATTTCCACCGGTGATTTCCGGGTAAAGGACGCCTGACAGCGTTATATTGTCATCACCAGCGCCAATGTACTGCCAACCGGCTGACTGGTTAACCCGCTCGTTTTTTACGTGCCTCCACTCCTGCGAGTGCTGGAGTTGCTGGTAAGGGGTGGTGCGCAGCATAAAAACGAACATTCCAAAAACCATCATCATAATCGTCACCTATTCTCTGTCGCGGAAAGAACCACGGTTAATTCTGCCGGTGCTGGCCATCGCATCACGCACAACATTGCGCATCATTCTTTCCAGCTCCTGATCCGTGCGTTTGCCAACATCGTTAAAGATAATGTTAAAAATTGGGGCGCCGCCGGTCGGAGCGGTAACGGGAGCTGATACCGGGGCCTGTGTGGCGGCTGTCGCGGAAATAATGCCGCCAGCTGCGGGCGTTGCCACTCGAGGTACTGATTGCGGTATGACACGCGCTTCCTGATATGCGCCCCGCAAAGCTAGGGCGCGCGGAAGGTTTTTGAAAATAATGTCACCCGGTCCGACTTTCTTGGTGTTATCAGCGGTTGCTTTTGTATTGTCTGCGATGCTTTGCAGACGTCGTTGCGTACCGGTATTTCCTGACAGCGGCGAGGCCGCAGGTGGTGCGCCAGTAGCAACTGGCGACTCTGCTTTTTTGGGGGCGACTTTAGCCATATCACTGGCAAGGAAAGCCACCTTATCCTGAAGGAGGGCGGAGCGTTGCGCATCCTCAATTTTCTTGCGCGCCCTCTCTGCTTCATCGGGTAATACACCAAGTTTTTCAAGTATCCAGCCAAGGGTATCAAGAAGCATCTTGGCTGGGGTCAGGGCGAGATTTATTGCACCGCCGAGTACGTTACCGAAGATCTCGCCAGCACTCGTGCATTTTTCAAGCGTCTCCTTGCTGGTCTGCACTGGCGATAAGAGATTCGTAAACCACTGCCAGACGGATTTAACCCCATTGCTGATCATGTCAAAGATGGGGGAAAAGGTGGCAAAGATATCCCTGAGAGGGGAAATCGCCTGCATAACTCCGGTAAACATACCGAGGAAAAACGCCTTAATGGGTTCCCAGTATCGCCAGATTAGCAATCCCGCAGCGACAAATGCGGAACCAATCAGGCCTATTGGACTGAGTAAAAAAGATAAAGCCCCACCAAGAATAGATACCGCACCGGTGATCATGCCCCAGATTGCTGGCAAGCCAGTGAGGCGCAATAGCAACATACCAATGTTTTTAGTCAGCGGTCCCAAAAGTGTGCTTGGAGACAGGAGGGCAGTAAGCAGACCAGAGCGAACCGCAGGGAGAATAGCTGAAATTCTTCCCAGTTTAGGGGCGATTCCTGACAGTACGACTGACCAGCCTCTGACGTTCGCCATGGCAGGTCCCGCGACAGTGCCGAGAGTGCGAAAAGCTGCAATGGTGCCGAGCAGCCCGCGACCACCGGTCAGCAATGAAAAACCGAGCTGAAGTTTGGTGAGGGGGCCAATAAGAATACCCATCGCTAGTGATGTAGCGCCAATTGCCGCCACCAGTGCAAGTGCTCCACCGACAACCAGAATGATTGTTTGTGTCAGGCGGGGATTTTCTTTTACCCAGGTACTGGCGGCGGTGATCATATCACTGAGCCCCTGAGTGAGAGAACGTAGTGGGCCATCGGTTGTTTCCTCGACCTGAATGCGGAAACCTTCCCATGCGCTGTCCAGGTTTTTCAGATCACCGCTGAGGTTGTCAGCCATGACCTTCGCCGCCTTCTGCGCTTCACCCTGAGAGCCGCGCAAATCAGCCAGGAGTTTTTGCAGCTCACCGCTACCAGCCGATCTAACCAGTGCCTGAAATGACTTTGCCGCTTCCTCGCCTGCAATGTCTTTGAAGAATGACAGCTGGTCTGTGTCACCGTACTTTTTGATAGATTTATAAATATCAGATAAGACTACTTCGGCCGGTCGCATTTTTCCGGTGGCATCGGCAACAGAAACGCCCAATTCTTTCAGGGCTGCCTGAGCTTTACCTGTTGGCGCAGCCAGACGCGAGAAGGTGGTTTGTAGGCCAGTACCTGCAATACTGCCACGCAGGCCAACGTTCGCCATTACACCGATCATGGCGGTTGTGCGCTCAACATCAACGCCAAGACCGGCCATCCCGGTTCCTGCATACTTCATCGCCTCACCGATGTTCATTAAATCGGTGTTAGTACGGGTAAATGCCGCGGTCAAAACATCACTGACCCGATCCATTTCCTTTGGATCGAGACGGAACTGCGAAAGAATGTTGGAGCTGATGTCGGCACTTTCACCAAGATCCATACCACCGGCCAGCGCCATATTCAGAACGCCAGGCAATGCAGCCTGAATAGCCGCCGGAGTAAAGCCAGCCATTGCAAGAAATGCCTGCCCGCTGGCTGCATCGCGCGAAGTAAATGCGGTTTCGGCCCCGAGTTTTTTGGCCTGAGCACGCAGGTCTGCTAGTTGGGAGGAGTCTTTGTTGAGTCGGGTTAATGCCTGAACGCGTGACATTTCTTCATCGAAACCAATCGCAGGCGCCAGGAATGATCCGCCAGCGTAGCCCGCAGCAGCAGTGCCTAGCATCATCCCCATGCCTGCCCCGCGAAGCTTGCCCGCAGTCTCTTTGGCTCGATCATACCCGGCCTGTGCTTTTTGGGTAGCGGCCAGTTGGCGACGTTCTCGCTCAAGTGTCTGGTTGTATTGCTCAGTACGCCTGATGGCACTTTGGATAGCGCCACTCCCGGTGGTGAGGTTAACGCCATGCTGGCGCACTGCCTGCGCGGCTGTGCGCAGCTGCGTCGTTTGCCTGCCGTAGGTTTCAGTCAGCCGGGAAAGTTTGGTACGAAGTGACTCAAGTCGAGCCGTCTGGGCTTCAGTAAGCTTACCGCCTTCGCGTTGTTTCTGGTTGAGGCCGTCAAAGGCTCGCTGGGTGCTTTTCAGCTTCTGCGCAGTATCATTGGCTTGCGAGCGCAGCTTATCAAATGATGCTGCGCTTTTTTCCAGGTCTTTGATTGAGGACTGTGTTTTTTTGAGGGAGTCGGAAAGGCCGCCAATAGCTTTACTGGCGGCGTTGACCGGGCGGGTGAGCTTGTCAATTGCACTGAACGCAACGCGAATACTAAGATCCATCGTCGTCATCCTCCTTCTCATGGTTACCGCTTCTGATGGCCGCCCGTTCGCGCCAGGCCATCAGCTCGCGCAACTCCATGCTGTGCATTTCGGAGGGCGGCCAGTGAAATATCACAGCGATGTCAGCGATCAGATCGTCGACATCGCTGAATACAGCCTCTCTTACTTGCTCGCCATCGCCGCCTCGCTCGGTGCGGACGGCGCCGCTTTCGTCAAAAAAGGCGTGATTTCTTCGCACAGCGCCGTAAAGTCGCCGGTCGCCATTGAGGAAATATCGGTGGTTGTCAGCTGAGGCGCGGTGACGCGAGTCAGTAGAGTTGATACCGCGTCATAGTCGAAGTTGAGAACATCAACCAGACGTAGCCCGCGCAGTGAGCCAGCCTGCTTGATTGTGTCGGTGATTGCGACGGATTTAATTTCCTGGTCGCCGCGTTTAATGGGTTGGCTGAGAGTTACTGACATTATTCATTCTCCGGGCGGCCAGGCTGGCCGCCATTGGTAGTGGTTAAAAAAGATTACTGGCCGAGACCCAGGGCGGACGCAATGCGGTCCGGGTAGAGACTCTTGCCGTTGCGCTTGTAGATGAAGTTCAGCAGGTCGATTTCCAGCAAAGGCTTGTCATCCACGGACAGCTTGTAATACGTATTTTTGAGCGCATAAGTATGGCTGGTGTCATCACCCTGCTTGGCTTCGCCCTGGTCGACTTCGGTGATACGTCCGCGCATCTCGACTTCAAGCAGGGAGCTTGTACCGCCGCTGTAGATCTCACCGACAAAGCGCGTGCGTAGTTCGTCAATATCCCCACCCCATTTCAGGATCAGCTCCTCGACCATGCCGCCAACAACCATTGATGCATCCAGTGCGCCTGAATCAAGGCCGAGGTCAACAGCAGCGGAGCCAAGCATCCCGCCACCCTGGTAATCTTCCGTTTTACGGGTAATTTTCGGGAGCGTGACGCTGGGGATCTTCCCGATGTAGTTGTCGCCATCGACAAACATCGTGAACAGGCGGAGTTTCTTCGGAATAGCCATTTATGCACCTCCCAGCGATGCAAAGGCTGGTTCGTAATACTGATCGGTAAACGTCTGGATCAGCGTCAAGTTTTCCAGCGGTGGCACGGGGCTGTAGTTGTAGCGAACAACCGCTTTACCCTGGCGAATACCGGTGGTCGGGTTATCGACAATATCAAACCAACATGCCGCACCAATCAGTTTGCCAGCAGTGACCAGCGCCTGAAGCTTGGCATTGATCCCGCTTACAACGTCTTTGACGTTAGCCGGGGTAAGCGGTTTATCCACGGTGGTGAATTGTGCTTCCGCAATGCTGTCCGCAAGAATTTGAGCCGTCCGGGTAAACACCTCGAAAATATATTCTTCGGTGTCGGTGGTACGGTTACCCCAGAACCGGAAACCATCGCGTTTGATCAGCGTGGTAATCTCGTTAGCGTTCAGCTCGTTAGCGTCGGAGTCCTCCGCCTGTAACGCCCAGAACACGTCTTTGGAGATACCCAGGACGTTTTTCACCGCAACGTTAGAAAGTGACTTGTGCCAGCCCTGCTCATTATCAATCAGTGCCCGCAGGCCAAGCGCATAGGCAACAGCCGGGAATTCTTCATTAACGCCAGTCTGCGGGTTGAAGGCGATGAAGTTGGGCCAAATCATCATCCCTTCACGCTCGGCGAACTGCTCGCGGTAGGTTTTTGCTTCGGCAATAGTCTCGCAGCCATCACAGTAGCTGTAAGAGAATGCACGCAGCTGTTTCGCAATTACGCGCAGCTGTGCGGTTACTTCCTGCGTGTCGTACATCGGAATGCCGAGGATGCGAGGGCGATAACCGGTTTTCTGCTCTGCGGTCAGCAGGGCAAACATCCCGGTATAGCTTCCGTCAGCCTGTGTGCCACCGATAATGAGCTGGGATTGCGTTTTGGCATTTTCTCCTTCCTTTGCTTCAGCGACACGAACAACAATTACACGCGTGCTGACCTGGTCGGAAATAGCCTTGAGAGATTTATACAGTGAGCCTGTTTTGCCCGCCTTACCCAGCACGCTAATCACGCGAGTGATCAGGACTGGCGTATCAAGTGGAAAGGTGAGGGGATCGGCATCATCGGCCACCGCAACCAGACCAATGACCGTTGAATCAATGTCATTGATCGCGGTCTGGAGGTCGGTGTTTTCTTTGGTGCGCGCCCCGTGGAAAAAGTTGTCGGTCATACTCTACCGCCATCATGTTTAGTGAGTTCATGGTGATATTCGCTGAATTCCGGGCGGCAGACACGTTGAGATGGATGTCGCAGGAAGGCGACAACAAAAGGCTGTTTGTCCTATCGCGCGCGCATGGAAATATTTGCGGGAGGAGAAAGCGATGGCACTGACAACTGACGCAATAGAGAGCGCAAAAAGCCTGCTGAATGCGGGTGCTGAGAAATTCAAAAATTATCCTGGCGACTTGTCACGTGTGCCAGCGTTTAACGTAACGCTTGGCGGCAAGGCGCTGATCATGCTGGATGAGAAACTGATCTCGTTAGAATTAACAGATAACAGGGGCTTTAATGCTGATGAACTGACTATCACTGTTGATGACAGCCAGGGAGATATTGAGTTACCGCCACGTGGCGCTGAGTTATCGGTAGCGATAGGCTGGCAGGGAGAAAAACTGGTACACAAAGGGATTTTCATCGTGGATGAAATTGCGCACTCAGGGCCGCCGGACCGTATCGAGATCACGGCCAGAAGTGCAGATTTCCGCGATGAATTTAACGTTAAGCGGGAGGTGTCGTGGCATGACGTTACAGTAGAGCGCATCGTCTCTGCTATAGCTCACAGATACAAGTTAAAACCTCTCATCTCAGAGCAACTGATGTCCGCCGAGATCGATCATGCAGATCAGACGCAGGAAAGCGATATGTCGTTTCTGACGCGCATGGCGGAAATGCTGGGCGCTATTGCAACTGTGAAAAATGGTTACCTGCTCTTCATCCTGCCTGGTGGCGGTGTCAACGCAAACGGCAGAGCGTTGCCGGAATTTTCCATCACGCGCAACAGCGGAGATCGCCATTCTTTCCGGATTGCAGATCGCGACGCATACACTGGCGTGCAGGCGTACTGGCTTGATCTGGATTTCGGGAAAAAGAAAAAGGTTACTGTTAAAAAGCGGAAGAAAACCGCAGACAAAAAGCCGCGTAGCAGCAGCCGGGAAGGGGACTATATTGCCGGTGAAGATGGTAACGTTTTTGTACTCCGTACGACGTACAGCAGTGAGATGGCCGCACAACGTGCAGCAGCTGCAAAATGGCAACAACTCCAGCGCGGAGCTGCTGAGTTCTCTTTAACCCTGGCTTACGGGCGCGCGGATCTGTATCCGGAGATGCACGGAACGGTAACGGAGTTCAAAGACGTCATTGACGGCCAGGACTGGATAATTGCGAAGGCAAGCCACACTATTGACGATAGTGGGTTTAAAACGCGGCTGGAGTTGGAAGCAAAAATACCTGAATGGATTGCAGAAACTGAATCATAGCGGCCATAATATGAGCGAGTTCAACTCCCGCCATGGGAGGCCATTATGTTTAAGTGTCCTGTTTGTGGTGCCGTCGCCCGTACGCGCACCAGTCGCCCTCTTAGTGAAATGACAGTCCGGCATTATCACCAGTGCCAGAATTTCGAATGCAGTATTACGTTTACTACGCTCAACAGCGTTGAGAAGCTTGTAACCAAACGCGCGCCCCGCGAAAAGTTACCGGCTGATTTCATCCCATCCGATGCTTTCCCTGCTTCGCACTATGGGAGGAATCAGCTTAATTTGGCCCTCTAAATAGTGGCAGCAAAAATCAAACCATTACCTGTGATTATCAGCGATTACCAGCAAAGAGAGTCTTATTTATCATAAGCTTATGTTTTATAAGACTCTCTAATAGTTTTTAAAATCCCTCGGCTGTAAGGCTGTGTGGGTT